>JASBTH010000455.1 GCA_030148525.1 Saprospiraceae bacterium
CCCACCCGAAGAGGGATCGCCGACCTACGCCGCACTGCAATTGTTCCGGGAACTCACGGCCTGGAGGATGGAGCAAACCAATGAAACGGCAGCCCTGATTGATCTCACCCTTCGCCGCCTGGATTTCGCCCGTACCCAGAGCAGCCGACCCGATTCGGATACCCTTTACCGCCTGGCATTGGAAAGGCTCATTTCTACTTATCCGGATAAATCCGGTATCGGATCAGCCTACTACCAATTAGCTGAACTTTGGCAAAATAGCGGACGTTCCTATGATCCATCCTCGGGTGAAGCTCACCGCTACGATCTGGTCAAGGCCCGGGAAATATGTCGGGAATGCATAGAAAAGATGCCGGATACCTACGGGGCTAGTCGCTGTACCGGACTGATCAAGGCAATCGAACGACCCGAACTGGAGGCACAGATCGAAGAGGTCCTCTTGCCGGAGGAACCCATTTTGATGCGGGTCGATTTTCGGAATATGGAAACGATGTACGTGCGGGTGCTGCGATTCACGGAAGAACAGTATAAAGAATTTGCCCAAATCTACGGAGAGGAACGAACTGAGCTGATTGAATCCATGGCAGAAGTTAGTCGCCAAAAGCTCGATCTGCCCGACACGGAAGATTTCCAACGGCACGCCTCCGAATTTCTTGTGGATGGCCTGACTACCGGGCAATACCTGCTGCAGTTTGCCAGGGATGAGTCCTTTCCCATGCCCAATCAGCGCACTACCGGCCTGATCCCGTTTCAGGTATCGAATATCGCCTTTTTACAGCGATCGCAGCCGGATGGTCCCATGGAGTTTTCCATACTGCATCGGGGCAACGGGCAACCCATAGAGGGTGCTGAGGTGCAGTTTTTATCTTCGGAGAATCGCCGCCCCTGGCGAAAGCTGACGGAGATAACCTCGGATGACGACGGACTTGTTACTTCCAAGATGGACCGATCCTCCTACCTCCTGCGCATTCAGGTTGGGAAAGACGTATTATTTAGTTCGGACCGGTATTACGACCGACGTTACAACAATCAGGAGCCCAACCGGGAATTTGTGTCCTTCTTCCTGGATCGCACCCTGTATCGTCCGGGTCAGACAATCTTTTTTAAGGGCATTGCCTTACGGCAAAAGGGAACCGACGCTCCTGACATCAGCACCGGACAGAACTTCCGGGTTGCCCTGATCGATGCCAATTACCAGGAAGTTGCCGAACAGACCTTCACTTCTAATGCCTACGGTACGTTTAACGGTTCATTCAAAGCACCCTCGGGTGGACTGAACGGCCGCATGCAGTTGCGGGTCAAGGATGGTGACGGGTCGGCTTATTTTCGAGTGGAGGAATACAAGCGGCCTACCTTCGAAGTTTCTATTGACAGCTTGCCGGATGCTTACCAACTTGGTGATACCGTTGCCCTGACGGGGTTGGCCGAAACCTATTCCGGTAGTGCTCTGAGTCAACAGGCATTTGAGTACCGTGTAGAAAGGCGCGCCCGTATCCCATGGTGGATGTGGTACCGCCGGGGTATTAGTCCGGCCGTTAACCAATCAGTACAGGTTGCACGCGGCGAAGGGGTAACGGATAATGAAGGCCGCTTCCTGCTGGAATTTCCGGCATTGCCCGACGCTACTATCGATCGTGAGCTCAATCCTAGTTTTTTCTACGAAGTTACAGTCACCGTGACTGATCTTACAGGAGAAACGCACGAGGCTACTAAGCAAATCCGTCTGGGGTACGAGCCCTTTACCTTTGAAGTCACCTGGTCGGAGGACCTGGACTTGTCAAATCTGCAAGCTCCGGTCTTTTCCGTGACTAATTCAGAAGGAGGCAAGCTATCGGCCACCATTGAGTATCAATTGGTCCGTCTGGATGCCCCGGAACAACTATTTCGCAATCGCTATTGGGAGCGACCTGATCTGTGGCAATTGGACGAAGAGGATTACCGGGACCGGATTCCGTATTACGCCTACCGGGGGCAGGACGATCCCCGGAACTGGGCCCGATTGGATTCTTCAGCGACCCAATCGCTCTCCTATCCCAATCCGGATCAAATCGATTGGGCCGGCTGGATAGGCGAAGCTGGGCATTACGAATTTGTAGCTACTGCCCGCCGGGGCGACGGCTCATCAGTTACCCGCAGGCTATATGTGTCCGTTGCGGATCCGGCCGATAAAACGCTGCCCGATGGTCTGGTCTGGTGGCAGGGCATTTCGGACCAACGCGCTGAGCCCGGTGATACTATTCAGCAAACAGTCGGTGCTCAGGGAATGGAGCAGGTGCTGATGGAGATCGAGCGGGAGGGAGTCATCATTCAGCGTCAATGGCTGGATGCTGCCAATTGGGCGAGCAAGTCATACGAAATGGTAGAAGCGGATCGGGGAAATCTGTTCGTGCATCTCTCCGGGTTGTACAACAACCGCCCCTTTACCAATACTCAACTCATTGAGGTGCCCTGGAACAACAAACGCCTGAACATCACGTACGAGACATTCCGGGACAAATTGCGTCCGGGGGCCGCAGAAGAATGGCGCATCCGCATTTCAGGCCCCGATCAGGAAGCCGTTGCTGCCGAATTAGTGGCCACCATGTACGATGCTTCGCTCGATGCCATAAGCCTTCACGACTGGAATTGGACCGTATACAATCAGCGGACCTACGCTCAGCGCAACTGGTATGCCTCCATGTTTAATGCCAATTCGGACCGCATTTTGTTTCCTTTTGAGAGTGGCTCTCCCATAGGACGGCGCGTTTATCCATATCTGGAATGGCCCGAACGGATGCGTAATTACCCGACCGAATACGGTGCTGTCCAGCGCATGACTATGTCGGCCCGTAGTGTTGAGATTGAAGATATGGCAGCTCCCATGTCGGCCCCGCCTCCTCCGCCGCCATCCGGCGAATTAGAAGAAATGGTGGTGGCTGGCAGCCAGGAAATGCGGAAGGCCGGAAATGAGCAATCAGCCGAATCAGATTCCATGGATAACCAGTCTGATCCGTCTGCTGATCCTCCCGCTGGCAGCATTCGCCGCAACCTGGACGAAACGGTCTTTTTTATGCCGGAATTGCGGACCGATGAGAACGGGGAGGTTATTATATCCTTTACCATGAACGAGGCCCTGACCCGCTGGAAGTTCATGGGACTGGCGCACACTAAAGATTTAAAATACGCTCTTACCACCCGGGAAGTGGTTACTCAGAAGGAGCTGATGGTGCAACCTAATCCCCCGCGTTTTGTGCGGGAAGGCGACGAATTGGTATTCACGGCCCGGGTGGCTAACCTCACGGATGAGCCACTGACCGGGACGGCTGAACTGGAGCTCTTGGATGCCGCCTCGGGGGCATCGCTTAACCGGGCCTTTGGAGTCAATGCGACGGAGAAAAGCGTTCAGATCGATGCCAAGGGCAACACTCTGGTTTCCTGGTCTCTGAATGTACCCGCCGGAGTGACCAACGCCCTGACCCACCGGGTCTTCGTACGGGCGGGTGATTTCTCCGATGGTGAGGAGAGTACTTTACCGGTGCTTACCAATCGCATGATGGTTACCGAGACCATTCCCTTCTTTGTGAGGCCCGGCGAAGAAGCCGCCATTACTATGCCAAGCCTGAATGATCCCGGTGAAACCATGCGTCCACACCAAATGACGCTGGAATATACGGCTAATCCGGCCTGGTTAGCGGTGAAAGCCATGCCGTACCTGATGGAGTACCCTCACGAATGTGCCGAACAGCAGTTCAGTCGCTACTACGCCAATGCCCTGGCCGGTAGTCTGGTGACTGATTATCCGCGCATACAGGAAGTTTTCGCAAAATGGCGGGAACAAGGCGGCCTGAAGAGTAATCTGGTACAAAATGAGGACTTAAAATCGGCCCTCATTGAGGAAACTCCCTGGGTACTGGATGCGCTGAGCGAAGAAGAACAACGTCGTAATATTGCCATGCTATTCGATTTGGATCGCCTGGCCCAGGAACAACAAGACGCATTGTCTTCACTGAGAGAAATGCAACTTGATTCCGGTGGTTTTCCCTGGTTTGCCGGTGGCCCCGACAACTGGTACATCACTCAGTATATGGTAGCCGGGATGGGACATCTGCGTGCCCTGGGTATCAGTCCGGAAAAGGCATTAACGGAGTCCAGTATGGCAGGGCGCGCCATTCAGTACCTCGATACACGTCTGATCGATGCCTACGCCCGCATGTTGGCAGCCGAAAAAGAAGGCACTCTGAAGATGGAGGAGGATCACCTGTCGAGTCTGATCATTCATTATTTATACGCCCGTTCTTTTTACACGGAGATGCCAATTACTAAAGAACTGGAGCCTGCTTTCAGCTACTTCCAGGGACAAGCGGAAAAATATTGGTCACAACGTTCGGTTTACGAACAGGGTATGATCGGCCTGGCCGCCCTGCGGGTCAATAAGGCAAAACTGGCTGAGCGGATTCGTCAGTCACTGAAGGAGCGGGCTTTGAGAACGCCCGACCGGGGTACCTATTGGCGTTATGCACAGGGATACCACTGGATGGAGCGTCCACTGGAGACCCACGCCTTATTGATGGAGTTCTTTGCCAACTGGGAGGAAGATGCCAACCTGATCGATGAAATGAAACTGTGGTTACTACGGCATAAACAAACAAATAGCTGGGAGACCACCAAGGCTACGGCAAACGCCATCTATGCCCTGCTGAAAACCAATGGTGACTCCTGGATTGAGGAAGGTACGCCCCAGGCCGGTATTGTTTTTCCGAAAGGAAAGAAGAAAGACTACCTCCCCAGGGTGAACGCAGCACAACAGGCGACTGAAGCGGGTACCGGCACCTGGAAAGCCACCTGGAAGGGTGCAGAGGTTACGGAGGATATGGCAACCGTTCGGGTAGAGAATAAGGGTAAAGAAGTAGGCTGGGGAGGATTGTACTGGCAATACTTCGAAGATCTTGATCAGATTGAAACCTTCCGTGAAACACCACTCACCCTCGAGAAGGGAATCTACCGTAAGGTCTATGGCGATCAGGGTGCGAACCTGGTAGCTGTCGGAGATAATGAGTCGCTGGAACCGGGTACAGAAGTGGTCGTGAGGTTACGTCTGGAAGTGGATCGGCCAATGGAGTATATTCACCTGAAAGATATGCG
>JASBTH010000467.1 GCA_030148525.1 Saprospiraceae bacterium
GATCGACGACGGCGAACTGAACACCACGGGCTGGGGCACCGCTTTCATCGACCTGGACCACGATGGTTGGGAGGATTTGTTTGTCTCGAACGGGCACATCGGTACCCTCCAGGCGTATCTGACCGGGCGCGATGACCCCAACCAGTTATACCGCAACCTGGGCGACGGCACTTTTGACAACGTGTCGGCCGGGGCCGGCATTATGGACCGTCAGGTAGGCCGGGGGCTCGCCGTAGCCGATGTTGACGGCGATGGGGATCAGGATGTTTTCGGCGTAGTACTCGGTACCGGTGAAGAGGAGATTCACTCCAAGCTGTACATCAACCAGACGGAAAAAGCGGGGCATTACGTGCAAATCGCCCTGGAAGGGGCGCGCAGCAACCGCGACGCCATCGGCGCTCAGGTGTGGGTGTACGCCGGGGGGCTGGCGCACATTCGCGAGCTGGAAGGCGGTGGTGCCTCGTACTGTTCTAAGTCATCGAATGTACTACACGTGGGCCTTGGTGAAGCAGAGCGCATCGATAGTCTGGTCATCCACTGGCCCAGCGGTCAGGTGGACCGGTACGAGGAGGTGGCGATGGATGAGATGCATATGTTTGTGGAGCGGGGGGAAGTGACGAATATCCCCACCAAGGCCGAAAATCCAACCTATTCAATAGGTAAAAACCCCACCAATACCACCATCGAGCTGATTGGACCGCTGAAAGAAGATACAAAATGGACACTTCTCAATACAGTCGGGCAGGTGGTGCAATCCGGAGTTGCGGAGCCAGGCTGGGGACGCACGCAACTTACCGATGTATCTCTTTTGCCGCAAGGCATATATTATCTCCGCGTTCAGGGATTATCCCGGAACATGACCTTTCCGATTGTCGTTGGCCAATGACAGAAGCATGTAAGCCAGCACTTCGTTTAATGGTCCGCCCTCAGGAAGCAGTTAAATGCAAATCCTTATGTTGATTGTGTATCTTGGGGCGAAAAAGAGATAACCTCATCCCATGATCCATCAGATCGTCAGGCCTTTACAAGAAAAATGGCTGGATTATAAGAGTGGCAAGCATATTCCGCTCTACTTCTTCATGCATATTCCGAAGACGGCCGGGACTTCGTTCAGGATTATGCTTAACCGGCCATTTCGGAGAACTCATATTTTGCCTTCCCAGAAGGAGATGCATAAAAATAAATCTGGATACATAAATCTGGAGGAATTTGCGGCAGAGCATCCATGGCGTTTCAGTCGGATCAGAATGTTCATTGGGCACGAAAAACTGGGTGCGGAGGACATTTTCCAGCGAGAGCAGGTACACCACCTTACCTTTCTGAGAGATCCGGTACAGCGGTGCATTTCGGCAGTCAAACATAAAAAGCGGATGGAACCGGGAATGGCCGATAGCAGCCCGGAAGAAATCGTGCAACGTTTTAGGCATTCTTTTAAAAACCTCCAAACGTCCTACTTCACTCCGGACCTGTTGCATGAACCTGACGATATTCGACTGGAGCGTGCGATTCAGCGCATGAAACAGTTCATGTTCGTGGGCATTACCGAGTCCTTTGATGAAAGTATAAGACTACTCCGAAAATAGACAAACTGGAATCTGGGGCCGATAATCACACATAACAAGGCTAAAACAGAAGTCGTATTTCCGCAAGACCTGCTTGACCAATTTCAGGAATGGAATCAACTAGATGAGCAATTATACAGAGCAGGTACCTTACACCTTGAGCAGTCATTAAAAAAGTATAAGGTCTGATTTATGAATCATTCCAAATGGAGGCTGTGGCTGAGAATTCTGGGTACTTTTTTCAGAAAGCCTTCCAAGGTAGCACGCCACGTCAGCTTCGAACGCTTCCGAACTCTTTGGTATGCCCTCCGCCATGAACCTCCTTCATTAATTTGGCACAACTTTTTGCACCTCCTAAATAATCGGGAACGAAGCACAATATACCGGTCAGAAGTTTTCTACGAAGAAGGAGGCATCCTGGTCTATTTTGAAAGCGTCCAGGTCTTTTCTATGAAAATCCATATCTCTGGTTGGTTAATCGGGAAGAATAGCCCTATTGCCGGAATAGATGTACTCATTGATTCAGAAAAAACCGGCTCCTTTTCCTGTGACATTGACCGACCGGATTTAATCAAGAAATATGGATCGGATTACGTAAAAAGCGGGTTTGATTACGTAGGGCCCAATCCCGAATTCAGCAGTGACCTGGCGTTGAGCATCCAGCTGGAGGATGGTTCGGATCACCTGGTGGAAGTCCCCATACCTGATACCGATCGGCTTTACCAAAACCAGATTATTCTTACCGAATCTGACCGGGTAAGCCGCAAAGCTATCCGTCGCAAAGCAAAGAAACGCAGCTCACAACTTCCTCCCATTGCCCTGCACGTTACCGATAAACAATGGAATGTATTGGTGAAGGAAAATAGCCAATACCCCTGTAAAGTATACCGATATCAAAGCCAGCATCCCGGGCATCTTTTAGTGCAGCTAACCCCCCTGACCAGCCCTCACCCCGACTTACTATGGGTGGTAATTGACGCCTTACTTAATGAATCTGAGATCCCTATTGGTATTTACTGGGATGAGGATGAGGAACTGCCTTCCGGCAAAAGAAGATACCCACACTTCAAGCCGGCATTCAGTCTGGCTTATTTATTGAGTTGGAATTATATCGGATACAATTTTTGTTTTTTACAACAGGGACATACGGCAGGTTCCCCCGGAAAGGTGCACCCCCTCACTATTGCGGGTCTGGGTCCAACCGGATCATTCATTCGAATACCCGAGGTCCTGTCCCACTGCCCGGATGTCAGGGCGCGTGATGTTGCTCTGGAAGAACAGGTCAGGCTTGATTACTTGGGTACCCGTGTTCCGGGGGGGACGCTCAAGCAGGGATTACTGCAACATACCTGGCGTGTCGTATTCCCGGTTGATACTTCCCAAAAGGTGACCATTATCATACCCTTTCGGGATCAGGTTGCCCTGCTTAAACAATGCCTGCAGAGCCTGGCCGATTTTAACGCCTACGAGGCCTTCGAACTTTTTCTGGTTGACAACCAAAGTGAAGAACCGGAAACCCTCAATTATCTCGATCAAATAGGCAAGCAAGACCACATCAAGGTCTTGCACTACGATGCTCCTTTTAATTATGCAGCCCTGCACAATTGGGCCATAGATCAGGTCACGACCCCTTATGTGTTGCTGCTCAATAATGACACTGAGTTTTTTCAGGCTGACTGGTTAATATCCATGATGGAATATGCTCAACAGCCAGAGGTGGGAGCTGTAGGAGCAAAACTGTTGTATCCGGATAATTCCTTACAGCATGCCGGGGTCATTGTGGGGATCGGTGGTGCTGCCGACCATGCACATAAACACCTCCCCGATTTGGCAGAAGGGTATTTTTATCGGGCTAATACAGTCCAGGAGCTTTCCGCCTGCACTGCTGCCTGTTTATTGCTGCCAACCCACATATACAAGGAAGCGGGAGGAATGGACCCCGAAAAATTTCCCGTTGCTTTTAACGATGTCGACCTTTGTCTGACCATTCAATCCATGGGGTATCGAATCATCTATACACCCCATTCGGCCTTGTATCACCATGAATCTATCAGTCGGGGTACCGACCGAACCAAGGCGCAAAGAGAAAGGGCAAGCAGGGAAATTAGAGCCTTTCGCCAAAAATGGCGTACATTTCTGGATAATGGCGATCCTTATTATCACCCACGTCTATCATTGAGAAGCGGGCATTTTGAGCTCGCCAACTAATGGCTAAGTATTCGTTATTAACCGGCACATTGTATTAACCAGCGAATGAAGCTCTTATTTATCTGTCATCAATTCCTTCCCGAGCATATCGGCGGAACGGAATTATATACGTGGGGCTTAGCAACTCGTGCGCTAAACATGGGCTGGCAGGTGCTGGTGGTCTCCTACTTCGAATCGCCATCAGGAAATCCGCAGGACTTCGGGGTGGAATGGACTCATTATGAATCCATTCCCCTGGCAAAAATTCACTACAACCTCAGCCTGGCGGATCACCCCTTACAAGCGGAATATGCTAACGAAGCATTGGCCCCTTTCTTGGAAGAAATTTATGGCAGATTTTCTCCGGATATGGTACACCACACCCACAGTATGAAAGTAAGTGGGAGCGCCCTTCGCTTTTTTGCTCAAAAGGGTGTACCCAACCTGCTCACCCTTCCCGATTTCTGGTATATATGCCCCCGCCACACCCTGGTTCAATGGAATGGTCGGCTTTGCAAAGGGCCAAAATCCTCCTATCAATGTGCCAAGTGCTTGTACCACACACACGGGTTCTTTCCCGAAAAGATTGCTAACTGGCCTCCAATTTTGGTTTATGCCTACCTATGGGCGCATAATTATTTACCGACTCCTCCGGCGGTACCTGACATAAAAAGAGACGCCATGGCCCTTCGTGCCAGAAAACAGTTTTTATTAAAAACCTGTCGGATAGCTGATCAAGTACTCGTCCTCTCTGCTTTCCAGCAAAAAATGCTCGTGCAAAATGGATATCCATCCGAAAAGCTTACCCTGATACCCCACGGACTGGAAACGAAAGGGCTTTCGCCCAAAAAAATGCCCCGGGAAAGACAGGGCCCTATTCAGCTTAGCTTTATTGGCAGCATTGTACCTCACAAGGGTCTGCACACCTTTCTGCGCTCCTTTGCGGAAGCCGATAACCCACAGTTACACCTGACCATTTACGGAGGATTGTCAACCGAAAATGAATATCACCGATCAATAGCCCAAAAAATTGATCGTTTGGAGCGCGTCACCTGGGCAGGAACTTTTCCCATTGATAAAATGGGCCGGGTCTTAGATAAAACGGACGTTTTGATCATGCCCGCCGAATGGTACGAAAACGAACCGCTGGTTATAAAATCTGCCCTGTACTGCCGTGTCCCCGTCATGTGTTCGGATATTGGTTCTCTGCGGGAAATGGTCACCGACGGGAATACAGGGTGGTTATTACCTCCGGCTAACCAAAAAGCCTGGACTCGGGCCCTGGCCGGGCTAGGTTGGGACCAACTTCCCGATTTTTCCCGGAGCACCTACCAAATATCCTCCATGGATGCGTATTTTTCGGAACTATTGACCATCTACAAACAGCTTTCCCATGAATAAACAGGACCGCTTCCTGGTCGACTACCTTGCCCAAGCCGATATTCAGGCTCCTTCCCCCGCCCACGCAGAGATTCAACGTGTCATTATCAAGCGCGATAGCAGAACTGCTTTATTCTTACACCCTGACTCATCAGTTACCTTTCCGTCATTTCGCCTGGGAACTAACCCGACCCTATCCACCGCTGTTTGTATTAAGGAACCCGTTTGGGAAAAATGTACGGGGACCATTCATTTCAATATCGGCGTTCAGGTTAACGGGGAAGCAGCTACTCCATTGTGGCATCACTGCCTGACGCCTTCAACTAATCAGGAGGACCGAAATTGGATACCCGTTTCCCTTGACCTGTCCGGATGGAGTGGTCAGGAAATTCGGTTGGTCTTTTCCACCCGGGCAGAGAACAGCCACGCCTATGCCTGGGCCGCCTGGGCAAACCCAATTATTTCAGATGAACGAAAGGCACCAGCTTACCAGCAGCGGTCCGATAAACACCAGCACATTATTCTGATCACTGCCGATGCGCTAAGCCGTCGGTTTTTAGGGTGCTACGGTAGTGAAAAAGTAGCCACTCCGCATATCGATGCACTGGCCGGTCAAAGCACGCTGTTCGAACAGGCTTGTGCGCAATCGACCTGCACATTGGGTGCCTACGCAAGCATGCTATCGGGTAAGAGCCCCGAAGAACATGGGCTGACCACCGAATGGGGAGCCTTTCCCCCGGGGTCACCAAGCCTGCCCGTATGGTTGAACAGTCAGGGCTATTATACCACCTTGTTTGCCAGTGAAAACGAATTGAACCGGTCACCTTTTGGTTTTCAAAACTTGTTTAATCGTTGTGTGAACGCTATTTCGAATCCGGCTCAGGACGGTGCCATCACTGTCCGCGCCTTTAAGCGGTATTGGGAAAACAGGCCTGACCAGCCTACCTTCTCCTGGATACAGTTTTTCGACACCCACCCCCCTTCTTTACCACCAAAATCGTTGAGTAAGGAATACTATCCCGGTAACCCCGAGGAAAAACGTTTTTTGCCCGACATGGTCAGGAAGGTCTACGGACTGGAAAGCCTGGTTGAAATGGAGCGGCTCATGCCTCTGATGGAATCCGGACATCCACTACCCGCCCAACCGCGGGAACGCTTTTTGGCGGCAGCCAGAGCCCTCCAGGGAAAACAGGAAAACGGCCCGGACCTGTACGAGCATTTATTGCATGTACCAGCTGATGCCAGAAGGGACCTTACTCCAAACTCTTTCGGGTATTGGTTGGAACAAGAGGTCAACCAGTATTTGCAGACGGGAAAACCATCTCATGACTTTTTGGAGTGGTGCCGACGGATCATTCAGGAAATGGCCTTCATCCAGA
>JASBTH010000479.1 GCA_030148525.1 Saprospiraceae bacterium
CCCGTTTTGCGGAAGATAACCGGTGGGGTAATTTTCCTGCATTTTCTGTGGGCTGGCGTATCTCCCGGGAGAAATTCTTTGAGAATGTGGATGCTATCAGTTTCCTGAAAGTGACCGGTGGCTGGGGACAGTTGGGTAACCAGAACGTTGCCAACTTGCAGTACCTGGCACTAGTATCCAGTGGTCGTCGCTACAGCTTTGGTTTAGATGGAAATAATCAGGTAGTGGGAGCTAGCCTGAGCCGGATCCCCAATGAAAATATTTCCTGGGAAACTGCCGAGATGCTCAATTTCGGATTGGAAGTCGGCTTCCTGGAAAACCGCCTGTTTGGTTCGTTCAATTACTTTATCAAAGATACCAAGGATATGCTCCTGGCTCCACCGACGGTGGGGACTATTGGCCGAACCAGTGTTCCCGATCAAAACGTCGGGGAGTTGCGCAACCAGGGACTGGAAGTGGAACTGTCGTACAGAGGGGGGACTAATAGCGGCTTATCCTATTCAGTAAGTGGTAATGCTGCCTTCATTCAAACGGAAGTGACTCAGTTGTTCAATGGCAACTTTCTGGCTTCCCAGTTCTATGGTCGGCCCAATCAGGAGATTGCTCGTACCTTCGAAGGGGAACCCATTGCCACCTTCTTTGGATGGCGTACCAACGGCCTGTATCAGAATGCTTCTGAAATCAACAACGATCCCAACATTGCCAATGACCCACGTCGTGAAGCCGGCCTGATCCAGCCAGGAGATGTTCGCTTCCAGGACCTCAATGGCGACGGTATTATCGATGACGAAGATCGCACCATCCTGGGTGATCCCAACCCGGCTGTTACTTATGGCTTGAACACCAATTTGGGGTATAAAAACTTTGATCTGAATCTCTTCTTCCTCGGAGTGGCCGGGGTGGATATTTACAATGCCGATCGCATGCAGGGACTGGATGCATCCTATCCTTTCAATCTGTACGATGACGTGCAAAATCGCTGGACGGGTGAAGGTACCAGTAATGACATCCCACGAGCAACCGTTGACCGCGATAACCTGAATTACCGGACGTCCGATCTGTTCATCGAGGATGGCAGCTTTTTCCGCCTCAAGAATATTACGCTCGGATACACCCTGCCAGCCAACGTAACGGAATCCATCCGCATGACGAACCTACGCTTTTACGTAACCGGACAAAATGTATTCACGATTACCGATTACAGTGGCCTGGACCCTGAACTGGGATATACGGATGGCAACTTGCAGCGCAACGTGGATTTCGCGCAATACCCACAGGCTCGCACATGGACATTTGGATTATCCGCACAATTTTAATTGACAAAATCTATCAAAAACCAATAAGACATGACTATCATGAATCGGTTTTTTCTGTTTCTAATACTGACTGTGTTGGCAGTAGGGTGCAGTGAGGACTTCCTCGAGTCGACCCCCTATGCCCAGGCAACATCCGCCACTTTTTGGCGCAATGGCGACGACGCGGTAGCGGCAGCTAATGCTATGTATGATCCATTGAACGACGAGAGTTTCTATGGACACGGCGAGCAGACCTTTGAGATATGCAGCGACGATTTTTGGCGGGCCGGTGACCACGGCGAAGATCAAGCTATCGAAGAGTTCACTTTCGATCCATCGAACGCCCAATTGCGTTCCGGGTACACTCGCAAATACGAGATCATCAACCGGGCTAATGCTATCCTGATCAACGTCCCTGACATCGATATGGATGCTAGTTTGAAGAACCGGGTACTGGGGGAAGCTTACTTCATGCGCGGTTTCGCTACCTGGCGTTTGCACGTCATCTACGGAGAGGTACCCGTAATCACGGAACAGGATGTGCGGGATAACAACTTCAATAAGCCTAAAGCATCCGTTGAAGAGATGCGGGCGGCGATTGAATCTGATTGGTTGCAAGCAGCTGATCTGCTGCCGGCCACCTACACCGGAGCTGATATTGGTCGTCCTTCCAGTGGCACGGCAAATGGCTTTCTGGCCAAATTATATCTCTACATGGAGGACTTGCCTAAGGTCATCGAATACGGCGAGCAAGTGATCAATGGGCCTTATCCGCTGGCTTCCGATTACGGCGATAACTTCCAGGTTGAAACAGAAAACAACCCCGAAATGCTCTTTGCGGTACAGGCTCTTGATGGCTGGACAACCTGTGCCTACCGAATCTACTCTACCCCCCGTCCCTGGGGAGGATGGGATTTCCACGAGCCTATTCAGGATCTGGTGGACGAATTCGAAGCGGATGATCCCCGCCTGGATTATTCCATTATGAAGCCCGGTGACATAATCGACCTGGGTGGTGATTTAGGTCCTACTGAATATACCGCTGATCTGTCAAGTACCGGATACCACTTTCGTAAATTCGGAACGTGGCGACCCACCGGAGGTCTCAATGGCAGTCAGAACGTTCCCGTTCTGCGGACTTCCGATGTGTACCTGATGGTTGCCGAGGCCAAAATCCGCCAGAATGGCAATGGGGCCGGTGATACAGAGATTAATGCAGTCCGCAGCCGGGTGGGGCTGGCTCCCTTAAGCGGTGCCGGTATGCCTGAACTGATCCACGAGCGCCGTGTAGAGCTGGCCGGTGAAAACCAACGCCACCAGGATCTGATGCGCTGGGACAGAGCGGGCATAATTGACATTGTAGATCACTACCAAATTGACCGTGGCGCCTTCAAACCACCACGTGCTTTCCAACGTCCTAAGCACTACTATTTCGCCATTCCTCAGCGCGAAATTGACTTGAGTAATGGTACACTAGTCCAGAATCCAAATTACTAATCGTACCAACTGACCCTTTTTTCAGTCCCGGAGTACAGCACCCCGCTGTATTCCGGGAACTGTTTTTTTACCTTGTATGCTGAAAACTGAATCGAACTCCATGAAATGTTTTCCGTCGATTTTCCTCGGTATGATGTTCCTTTTCGGAATGGTCAGCTCATGTCAGCAAAGTCCTTCTTCCCAAAAGCTGGTAGGTACCTGGCAAGTTGATTCTGTCTATTCTTTTTACAATGGATTTAGTTTTTGGGATCGTGACGATACCGGAGATTGGGCAAAATACCAGTACACAAAGGACGGCCGAATGGAAGAATGGAAATTTGATAATCCGCGTCACTATACCTATGAATTGTCAAACGATACCATCTATTGGCAATCAGAAAAGGAAGAAGGGTGGGGCTGGTTCCAAATCGTCGCTCTTACCGATGACCAGCTGGTTCTGCGTAAAGAAAAAACCTCCATGTTTGGTGAAAAGAAGGAGGAACGATTTGAGGTGCGTTACTTTTCGCGCCTGGAATAGAAGGACGTCTTAACCATGAAATATGCGGAACAGGAAGTGTGGTTGAGCTGGTGGATTTGGGTGTTTTCCGTATCGTTTTCGTCGGGGCAAAACCTGGTCCCCAATTCCGATTTTGATCAATTTGAGATTTGCCCGCCTTATCCCGGCCAGGTTCACCTGGCTTTACCCTGGGATTCGCCCAATAACAAAACGACTGATTTCTATCACCGCTGTGCTGATGAAAGCTCCTCCGCCTCCGTCCCCGGTAATTTCCAATCGGATGACGCTATGGTCCGTGAAGAAAGAGCTCCCGGGGAGCGTCCTTCCGTCTATTATTACCTGGATGCGGTTTTTGTCGAACCTTGCCCGGAGCCGCCGAGTCACGAGCTGACTCGTGATACACAACTTTGCCGGGGGCAGTCGATAAAGATTACCCTGGACTCAACGGCCTGGACGGCAAATTGGTCCGATGGTTCACGGTCGCTGGAACGCATTTTTGCGGAACCGGGTACCTATCAGGTCAGCCTGGATTTTGGCTGTTATCAACAGACGATCACCTATCAGTTTACGGAACTCGGCTGTGACTGCTCTTTTCGTCAGCGGGGACCTAATGCGAGCCAATCGCAATGGCCACTCGAATTGGTCCGTTCTGAGATCAGGCTCTTTGATGCCAGGGGGCAGTATTTGGGGGCATTTTCCAGGGAGTCTTTAGAGGCTTTCGCCAAAAATCTCCCGACTGGCCTGTATTTTTTTGATATGCAATTGACTTGTGCGACTGCAGCCCGGGAAACCTACCGTCAAACCGGATCCTTTATCATTGTAACGCAGTAAGCGCTTTCGGGATCTTTGGCTGGAAGACCTGGATAGCGCTATTGTTACTCGCTGCGAGTAACAGGTGTATATCCTTTGCCGGAAGGTAAATCCATTCGAGGTTCCTGCCTTCGCCAGTTGTAAACAGACCAGTGGTCTGCCAGGGCACCGCTTCCCAATCCTTTTCTTTTTGCGTAAGCACCAAACCATAGGAAGCATCCATCCGGCCAATGGTCGGTTCCGGAGAAAGGGTATTTCCAATACCCAGGATCTCGGGTTGTCCATCTCCATTCAGGTCGCGAACAGTGAAATCATTGATGGGAGCCCACTGGGCCTCCATAGGAAAGGGGTGAAAAATCCATGCGCCTTTCTTGTTTTCCAGCCAGCCGGAGGCAAATTGATCGATCGATTGTTCCTCGCTTTGACTCCGCACGGATTCGCTGAACAGGTCCTCCCACCCGGCTTCAGCATAAGAGGTAAAGTCCTTAAAGCGCTTTTTTAAAGGGGAAAGCCATTGCAGTATATCCTTGCGGTAATGCCAGGGTACTTCTTTACCCTCCAGCTCAACGGTAAACAGGGCTTCCGGGGTGCCGTTCTGATCAAAATCGTTTTGGTATTTTTTCAGGCTTTCGCCAAAAGGGTGATTCCACCCCAGATTGCCCGCAAGGATATCCTGGTCCCCATCTCCATCGAGATCGGCCATCTGAATGGTATTCCACAAGCCGAGGGTTTGGTCGATTTCTTCCTTTTCGAAACCACCCTCTCGATTGTAGAGGATGGTCAGCGGCATCCATTCCCCGGCAACCATCAGATCTGGGCGTTGATCGCCGTCAAAATCTGACCACAGGGCACTGCTCACCCGTCCGAGTTGACCACCTGTGGGTAACAGGTCCATTGCCGTAAACTCGCCCCCCCGATTTTCCAATACATAGCTGGTTGGCAACTTGGCATAATGCTGTGGGTGAATGCGGGTGCCGATGAACAGATCCATATCCCCATCCTGGTCGTAGTCACCAGGTACCACACATCCGGTGGACCTGGTTATCGCGGGTAATATACCTTCTGCCAAAGTGAAATGACCTGCACCATCATTCAGGTACAATCGATCCCGATAATGCGGAGATCCCTCCGGGAATTCACTCCCGCCACTGCCTACGTACAGGTCCAGATCGCCATCTTGGTCGGCATCCAGGAAAGCAGCATCCACGTCCTCTTCAAAGTGATCAATACCAGGAAGTTCCCGCTTTTCAAACCGGCCATCGGGCATTTGTATCAGAAAGGTACCCGGCTGCCGGAAAGCACCTCCCACAAATAGGTCCTCCCGGTTATCGCCATTGATATCTCCAACCGCCAGGGCCGGACCCAATTGGGAGTATTTTTGCCACAATAACGACTGTACCTTAAAATCAGCGTAGTGTGCTTCCCGGTGGCGGAAATCCAGCGCTACTGCATCTGTTATGTCGGTTAGCCACGGGGAAACCTTAGTTAGGGCAGGCTTTTCGGACGAATTTCCTGTATATCTAATGCTATTGCGATTGTCGGCCTTTAAGGTCCGTTCTACCTGCCGCGTGCCGTCCGTCCAGGTGATCACCAGGGAATCGATGTGCGTCAGGGAATCCAGGCCAAAATGCAGGATGGGTTCCATACTCGATTGGTATCCGCGGGCGGGTTGGAAGGTTTGGGTTTGGATTCCCTGGGGCGTAAATAGCTGAAACCGGGCGCCGTACAGCAGCGCACGGGGTAGGTCTGGTTCCGGTGCGATCTGCAGGAAGTGTTTGCCCCGTTGACGATTCTCATAGATAAAGGCCGGTGCATCAGTATTGTTAACTACGTAGTCGAGATCGCCATCATTGTCGAGGTCACCTACCGCTGCTCCGTGGGAATAGGAAGCTTGGGTAAAACCCCATTTTTCGTTGTTCTGGCTGAATTGGTAACCACCTTCGTTACGGAATACTTTATTGGGCAGATAAGCTCCGTCGAGGTCTTCCAGGGCTTGAAACAACACCTCCTTCATGTCCCGGTCCCATTGTCCCTTCATCATGGTCGCCATTTTGTAGGAAGCAAAGTCCATGTTGGTAACGTCTTTCGGATAGCCGTTGGTGACCAGAAGGTCTTTCCAACCATCATTGTCGAGATCGGCCAGGAGTGGACTCCAGCTCCAGTCGGTACTGTGGATGCCGGCTAATTGGCCAACTTCGCTGAAAACGGGCAGGGTGTCTCCTCTGACTCCCTGGTGTAGCTGCAGGGAATTCCGCATGTATTGCGGGGCATACCCGGTCAATAGTTCTGATCGAAAGCGATCGTAGCGAATGCTGCCAATCATCAGCTTGCGGCGCTTATTATCCGGAGGCAACATATCGACCGACAGGACATCCGGTAATCCATCGTTGTTGATGTCGGCCACGTCGGTACCCATGGAGGAGTAGCTGGTATGGCGGAACGCTTCTCCGGCCATATCTTTAAAGGTGCCGTCGCCCTGATTCAGGTACAACAGGTCATTGGACAGGTAATCGTTGGACACGTAGATGTCGAGCCAACCGTCGCGGTTGATGTCCTCAACGGCTACCCCCAGGCCGTACCCTTCGATGGTGATACCTGCTTCGGTTGATACGTTGGTGAACCGGCCATTGTCGTTTCGGTAAAGCCGGTCGGTATTAGGTGACTGGCCTTTGGTTTTTTTGGGCCGGATGACATTGGGACCTACCTCCTCCTCCATGATGTTGGTGAGCAAGTAGGCATCTAGATCTCCGTCGCGGTCGTAATCGAGAAATACCGTTTGGGTGGTATGCCCACGGTCGTCGAGGCCGAACGCAGCGGCTTGCTCCTGAAAAGTCCCATCCTGTTGATTGATAAAAAGCAGGTTGGCGCGTTGGTCGGGCTCAAATGGACCGGCGCAACTCACATATATATCGAGCCATCCATCTTCATTCAGGTCGATCATATGAACACCTGTCGCCCACCGTCCTTTGGTGTCAATGCCAGCGGATTCGGTGATATCCTCAAATTGGAAAGACCCCTTGTTTCGGTAGAGTGCTGCGTTGGTCATGTTGCCGGTAAAAAAGAGGTCGGTCCAACCATCCCGGTCCACATCTCCGAGGGCCACACCGGCACCATTATTAAAATATTCGAAGGTGATGATATTCAGATCAGGACTTGGAAAGAGCTGGTTGGAAAAAGTAACACCCGTTTGAGTGGGAGGGTGGAGGTAAAACAAGGTGTCGGTATCGGTCCGGGACTGACATCCCAGCAACAAGAAAAGGAGGGCGATCAAGCATACACGCATAAAACACTTTTCATCAAAGGTAAATACTGCCTGTTACCTGAGGGTTAATTGAATGGAGTGGTTCGATTGGAAGGCAGCCTTTGTTTTAAGTAGTTGAAATACAGGTTAATGTATCTTGTTTGAAGTCTTTTAAATGATCTTTTGTGTAAACCGTACATTAAAAAAATGGGAACCCTTTTTCCAGGTTAGGAAAGAAAATGACGAAAATTTACTTTTATGAAAAAATAGCCATGAGAGCAGCGTACACCCTATTCCTTTGCCTGTTATATCTGGGTTTGATGGCCCAGGATCCGTTTTCACACGAAGTAACTACCTCCCAGAAGCCCTGGACCGATAGGGCCTTTCAAAATAGCGAAGACTGGTTTCAGTTCGCTATTGTCAGTGATCGTACCGGCGGACACCGGGCGGGTGTGTTTGGTGACGCTTTGGGAAAATTGAATCAACTTCACCCGGAGTTTGTCATGAGTGTGGGTGATTTGATAGAAGGATACACCAAAGATATGGACATTCTGGATGAACAGTGGGAGGAATTCGATAGTATCCTGCTACATCTTCAAATGCGCTTTTTTGCTTTACCCGGCAACCACGATATTTCCAACGAAGTCATGCGGAACCTCTGGCTGGAGCGTTATGGCCGGTCTTATTATCACTTCAAGTACAAAGATGTACTGTTCATCGCCATGGATACCAATGATGGTGATGGCGTCATGTTCAGCGAGGACCAGATCAACTACGTTAAAGAGGCCCTGGCCGAAAACGAAGATGTACGCTGGACGCTGCTGTTTATGCACCATCCTATCTGGAATTTCAGTGATTACAATGGCTTCGCCGAGATTGAAGAAGCCCTGGTCGACCGTCCCTATACGGTTTTTGCCGGTCATACCCACCGCTATTTTAAATCAGTACGTCAGGATCGGAATTACTACGTACTGGCAACTACCGGCGGCGGAACCCGTCTGCGTGGGCCGAGGGTAGGGGAGTTCGATCACGTTACCTGGGTGACCATGACGGACCAGGGCCCCGAATTGGTCCACCTGCAACTAAGCGGTATCATCGATGGAGATGTACTGTCACCAGAAACGGCCCCCCTGGCTATGGCGCTGAATAATGCCGCCCGGTTAGAATGCATTTCCCTGAAAGGTGATTCCGGATCGGACCGGCTATTGCTTCGGATCGATAATACACTTCCCGAATCGTACCAAATGGAGTCCAGTGGTTTATTCAGTGCGAACCAGCAGGATAAGATGAACCAGGCCATTGGCAAGGATCTCCTTTTTGAGGGACGTTTTTACCACAACCACCACCTGAACCCCTCCGAGCATACCTTCGAGGTACAGGTTCCTGCGAATTCGATGGTGGAAATCCCCATTTCCATTGATGTGTTGGGGGATCTGGCTCCGGAGGACCGGGATGATCTGGAGTTGGACTGGACCGTGCGGTTTGAGGGCCCCCAATTTGAGCCAGCTTTCAAGCTGACTGGTGTTAAGAAAATCCCTATGTCTTTCAAGCCCAACGGTCTGGAGGCAACGCCAATGGATATTTTTCTGAACGAGCACGAGATCAGTTTGGAAACTGCTTTTGAGGGTACGGAGATCAAGTATACCCTCGACGGCTCCGAGCCAACCATGGAGGACAACACCTACACGAAGCCTTTTACCCTGGATGAAACGACTACCGTAAAGGTACGCTTGTTTTCAAGGGACGGGGCCGCTGCTTCCAGGACCTTCTCGAAAACCTACCGTAAAGTAGAGCCCATGCCAGCTGTTTCCGAGAAAGGATTACAACTGGAACCCGGGCTGAAGTACGCTTATTACGAAGGAGAATTCTCTGACAGGATCCCCGATTTTAAGCCGCTGACCCAGCAAGATCAGGGTATTGCCACCAACAGTAGCCCGAGCCTGATCGCCGAGAAGAACGATATGCGCAAGGACCACTTTGCTATTCAATTCGAGGGGTACATCCGTATTCCGGAAGATGGTATTTACACTTTTTACACCTACTCCGATGATGGCAGCCGCCTGTATCTCCACGACACACTGGTGGTAGATAACGATGGCTCTCATTCGGCTCGCCGTCGCAATGGCTACGTAGCCTTGCAAAAAGGATTAGTACCCATTCGGGTCGATTACTTTGAGGATTTCCTCGGTGAAACCTTACGGGTGGGTATGCTAGGGCCGGACGGTGAACCTCAGGAAATTCCATTCTCCGATCTATACCACCATGCTAAGTAGCCTTTCGGCAAAAAAGGACCTATGCGAACTGTAGTACTAATTTTTCTGGGTCTGATTATCGGGTGGAGCTTGGCAGGCCAGGACACAGGACGAACATCCGACTTTCAGGTGCCTGCCGGGGTGCCCTGGAAAGCGGCATCTGACTACCCCGAACCTCTGTTTCGATTTGCCACCATCGGCGATCTGACCGGTGGTTACCGACGGGAGGCCTTCCCACAAATCGTGGAACGTATAGGGTGGTTACGGCCTGATTTCGTGATGAGTGTGGGGGACTTGATCGAGGGATACACCTACGATGAGGAACAAATCGGTCGTTGGTGGGAACAATTCGATAGTTGGGTACAAGACTTTCCAGCTCCGTTTTTCTACGTTCCCGGTAACCACGATCTGTCGAATGACTTGATGACCCGGTTGTGGGAAGAGCGGCACGGAAGCACCTATTACTCCTTCCGTCATCGTGGAGTTACCTTTTTAGTGCTCAACACGGAAGACGGTGCTCCTTCTCACATTTCGGAGGAGCAAGTGACGTTTGTGCAGGACGTACTCGCTACAATACCCGAGCAGGAACAGATACTCCTGTTTTTTCACAAACCTTTGTGGCAAAGCAATGAGCCGGGTTTTCTGGCCATCGAAAACATGCTGGCAGGTCGCCCCTATACCGTCTTTGCGGGCCATCAGCATCGGTATTCATACCGGGTTCGCAAAGGCAGGCCCTATTTCGTTCTGGCCACTTGTGGTGGGGGCAATGCACTGCGCGGTGCTGAATTCGGTGAATTGGACCATCTGGCCTGGGTGACCGTGTACCCCGATACACTGGTGGTAACCAATCTGGAAACGGAAGGCATATATCCGGACACCTTGCTTACGCAAAATAAGCGGGCAAGGGTAGGGGCTTTTTCGGCGACAGCCGAGGGGTTACTGCACGAGCCTATTTTCCCGGAAGCTTCTGCCAGGGACACAAAAACGCTCTTGACCCTCCCCAACAGGACCAGCAGGCCAATAAAGGTACATTTGTACGCCCGCCAACACGATGCTGTTCGGGTTTATCCCGGTTCCATCGATACGGTGCTGGCTGCAGGAAGTATCTTGTCCCTCCCAATAAAGCTTTCCCGATTGCCCGGACAGGAATGGCCTTCTGCCAGTCAGCCTGTACAGTGGAAAGTAGAGGTGCAGGAGCTGAACGGGGATAACCCTTTACTACGCACCTATTCGTATTTCATGCCCTGCCTGTACGCGCTTAGTTGCCTGCGATCAGCTCAGCTCCCAACCCTTGACGGAAAGCTGGATGAGTGGGACATGCCCGAATGGGTTTCCCCCGGTGAACTGGGCTATTACCCGGATACCTGGACCGGCCCCGACGATTTACAGATGGCGGCTCAGGTTCAGGCAAGTGCAGATACGCTGTACCTGGCCCTCAAGGTAAGGGATGATCATTTTTATTTCGATTCTTACCGCAATAGTTGGGAGCAGGATGCAGCCGAGCTGATCCTGAATCTGGGTGAAGAGCGCGCTGCAGTATTGGGTTTCATTATCCGAGAGAATCAGGAATTGTTGGTCGACAAAGAGCAGCATTTGCCGAAAGGCTACCGCTTATCAGCATGCCGTATGGATGGTGGTATGACGGCTGAAATAGCCATTCCATTCCCCAAAGAATTCGGGGGTAGCTTCCAGCTGCAGTGGGTGGTGTATGATCACGATCAGCGGGAGGATCCCTACAAAGGTACCAAGGCCTGGCTATTCCCCAATTATCAAAGATATCAAACCTACCACCTTCAAGACGCTGAAAAATGATACGCTGGATAACCACTTGTTTGTTTCTTATTTGTGCTGCGGGCCTAATGCTTCATGCTCAGGATCCTTTTCGCATTGCGATGATCGGTTGCCACCGGCAGTTACGGTCCATTCCCACTATTGCAACCTGGGATGACCACGATTATGACCTCAACAACGCCGGCAAGGAGTACCCGCTCAAAGAACAGAGTAAAGCCTATTTCCGCCAATTCTGGCAATTGGAGGAGGAGATTCCGGAGGACCGGGATGGCATATACTACAGTCATTATATAGAACACCAGGGCAAAACGGTACAATTCATCATGCTCGATGTGCGCTACAATCGCGATGAACCCTTTTCCGGCGGCGATGTTCTTGGCGAAAAACAATGGGTCTGGCTGGAGGAAGAACTGACGAAGCCCGCCGATCTGCGTCTGGTGGCTTCGGGTTTCCAGGTGCTTCTTGGGCCCGATACGGGCTCGGAAACCTGGTCGACCTTTCCGGAAGCGAGGGGGCGTTTATCTCCCACCATTCGCCGCACGGGAGCCCAGCACCTGGTTTTTCTGACGGGTGACCAGCACTACGGGGAGGTTTGCCGGATGCGGGGTGCGCTTGATTTTGATGCCATCGAATTGCAGTTTGCGGGCATCAACCAAATTGAAGATCCCGAATACAATCCCTGGCGGGTGGCACCGGCGATCACTTCTCTGCACAGCTATGCCCTGATCGATTTGCACCTGGAGGAAACCAAAACAGAGGTGCCCCTCATAGCATTCTCCATTTTTAATGCTATGACCAATGAGCGGGAACTGCGCTATCGTGTCAACCTCTCGGAATTGGAGACAAACCTGGAGTGGGAAGGAGCAACCCGGTTCACGGGCACAACCAAACTCCGCGTTAAGCACGGTTTTCCTGAATTGCGCCTTGGGTATACCACGGATGGTCCGACCCGAAAGCCGCTAATGCCGAATTTGCCAAGGATATTTCCCTCGCAAAATCGACTACGGTTCGCGCAGCGTTATTCGGACCGGACGGTAGCCGTCGTAGTTCCATCATGGAACGTACGGTTACCCAATTGGTACCCGTGGAAAGTTTGCCGCCCGATCCTTCCCTGCGACCTGGCTTAGCGTATGCATATTATGAGAAAGCCATTCAGAGGCTGGATGAATTGGCCGGGCTTCCGCCAAAAAAAGAAGGATTTTTACCGAAAGGCGAATACTTGGAAAAAGCCGAACGACCCGATTCTTTCGCCTTTGTTTATACCGGTTTCCTGGATATCCCAAACACGGGCGTCTACTATCTGGAACTCCGTTCAGATGACGGTGCACGGTTATTCCTGGGCGATGAATTATTGGTCGACAATGACGGTTCGCACAGCGCCCGGCGCAGGGAAGGGGTTCAAGCACTTCAAGCTGGCCTGTATCCCATACGTTTGGAGTATTTTGACGATTATAGCGGAGAGACCCTGCAAGTTACGCTCATCGATCAGCATGGCACGAAAACCACGCTGAAGCCGGGCGATTTTTTGGGGAAACCCAATAATGAATAAAATGAATTACGTATGCGGATTACGTCCATAGGAATCCTGCTTTTTCTTTGTCAATCAGTCCTTTGGGGGCAAATCCCTTTCGCCCACGCACACAACGACTACGAGCACGATCGTCCGCTACTGGACGCTCTGGATCAGGGATTCGTCAGCTTTGAAGCCGATATCCACCTGATCGACGGTGAATTGTATGTCTATCACGATCATCCGGAGCAGCTGGATCCCGAACGTACCCTGAAGAACCTGTATTTGGATCCCTTGATGGAGCGGGTGAAACAAAACGGGGGTTGGGTTTACCATGATTATAAGGAGCCTGTTCAATTGCTGGTCGACCTTAAAACGGAAGGCGAATCTGCCTACGAAGTTCTTGCCGGGCAGTTGAAAAAATACCGCCGCATGTTATGTAAGTCGAAGGGAGATCAAGTTACCGAAGGCGCGGTGATGATCGTTTTGTCGGGTAACCGCCCTATGGAAACCGTGCGGAATGCCAAAAAACGACTGGTTGCTCTGGACGGTCGTCCCGGGGATTTGGGTAAGGGCTATTCCGTAGCGGTAATGCCTCTGATCAGCGACCACTACCGTAATCAAGTACAGTGGAACGGGGATGGTTTGCCACCTTCTGACCAGCTTAGAAGACTTAAAGAATTGGCCCGGGCGGTGCACGATGAGGGTAAAACGCTCCGCCTATGGGCCAGTCCGGAAAAAGAAACCGTATGGCAATTTTTGCTTCGCGGTGGAGTGGATTACCTGAATACCGATCTGCTGAAACAATTACATGAATTTGCAACGACCCAACAAAATGACAAATAAAACACTTCGCGAAGAGTTATTGGCCGCAACTAAGGAGGAGCGGGTAAAAATCCTGTTCGACTACCTGAACAAACACGGTGACAAGCACTACGAAGAGTATGATCCAGCAGGGTGTACAGTGACATGCCCGTGATCAGGCTTCCATCGCCGTGATACCCGGCAGGTCTTTTCCTTCCAGAAATTCGAGCATAGCTCCTCCTCCCGTGGAAACAAAGCTAATGCGATCCGACAATCCGCTTTTGTTAACGGCGGATACGGAATCACCGCCACCGACCAACGAGAACGCGCCCGCATCCGTTGCTTCGGCCACCGCATTGGCTACTGCCAGGGTGCCCTGAGCGAAGGCCTCCATTTCGAAGACGCCCATGGGCCCATTCCACAGAATAGTTTTGGAGCCCTTGATCACGGCGGAAAACGCCTGGCGTGCTTTGGGGCCAATGTCCAGGCCCATCCATCCGTCGGGGATGTTCTTGCTATCGGCGGTATCGGTGTTGGCGTCGGCCGCGAAGTTGTCGGCTATGATAGAATCAGCTGGTAATAATAGCTCTACCCCTTTTTCGTTAGCCTTGGCAATGAGTTGGTTGGCCAGGTCGAGCTTTTCTTCTTCCACCAGGGAATTACCTATGGAACCACCAGCTGCTTTCATGAAGGTGTAGGCCATTCCACCGCCTACAATGAGCTTGTCGACGAAATCGATCAATCGCTCCAGCAGGAGGATTTTATCCGACACTTTTGCTCCCCCCACGATAGCCGTCAGCGGCCGTTGAGGGTCGTTCAGCACCTTGTTGGCATTTTCGATCTCGCTATTCATCAGGAAGCCAAATTCCTTCTTCCCTTTCGGGAAAAACTGAGCAACGGTAGTTGTGGAAGCGTGGGCCCGGTGAGCCGTACCGAAGGCATCATTAACGTATATATCGGCTAGTTCGGATAGCTGTTTGGCGAAAGCTTCATCGCCTTTCTTTTCCCCTGGATTAAAGCGGGTGTTTTCCAGAAGCAGGATTTCTCCCGGATTCAGGTTGGCGGCCATCTTTGTGGCTTGTTCTCCTACGGTTACAGGGCAAAAATGCACCTTGGCACCGGACAGTTTTTCCAGGTGGTCGACCAGGTGTCGCATGGTGAAGGTGTCGACATCGATGGAGCCATCGGGTAGCGTTTTCTTGCCGGGTCGACCGAGGTGGGACATGAGAATGGCAGCACCCCCGTTAGAGAGGATGTGCTTTATGGTGGGCATAGCGGCCCGCATGCGGGTATCGTCGGTAATGACGTGATCAGCATTGAGCGGTACGTTAAAGTCTACCCGTACCAGGGCCTTTTTATCGGAATATTCGAGGGTCATGGTGGTTAGTTTTTGGTAAAAAACTCATCCCCCCGCCGCCTTTCTCTTTCAAAGAGAAGGGCGGCGTGATTGGATTAATGAGGGCAGTCAATAAGGTGAAAATGTTGCATGCCCGTTACCACGTGAATGGGGGATATTCGTGCAATTGTACTCAGCTAAAGCAAAGGACAATTGCACCGTGAAGCAAACGGGGCTTACTCACGACAGGATCAGTAGAGCCAGATCGGCCAAACGAGCGGAGTAGCCGGCTTCGTTATCGTACCAGCTTACCACTTTAACCATGTTGCCGTTCACTTCGGTCATCAGGGAGTCGAAAATGGAGCTATGCGGGTTACGCACGATATCGCTGGAAACGATGGGGTCGGTGCAGTACTCGAGGATTCCCTTCATAGGGCCTTCGGCGGCTGCCTGGAATTTCTCGTTCACCTGCTCGGCAGTCGGCACTTTGTCGACGACGACGTTCAGTTCGATCATTGAGCCGGTCACTACCGGTACGCGCACAGCGATAGCGAACAGTTTGCCCTTTACGGTAGGATACACCTTACCAACGGCACTGGCGGCACCGGTGCTGGTGGGGACAATATTGTAGGCTGCAGCACGGGCACGGCGCAAGTCGCTGTGTGGCGCATCCTGAATATTCTGATCAGCCGTGTAGGCGTGGATGGTGGTCATGGAACCGTTTTGGATGCCAAAGTTTTCATCCATGATTTTCACAACAGGAGCCAGACAGTTGGTTGTGCAAGACGCATTGGAGAAAATGTTGGCACGACGGTCTAATTCCTCCTGGTTTACACCCAAAACGATAGTTTGCACGTCGCCGCCTTTGGCGGGAGCCGAGATAACAACGTCCTTAGCACCTGCCTTAAGGTGCAAACCGGCCTGCTCTTTGGTACGGAAAATACCTGTACACTCGAGCACCAGGTCTACACCGTGAGCTTCCCAGGGCAGGTTTTCGGGGTTTCTTTCGGAAAGGGCACTGATCTCAGTACCGTTTACGATTAATTTATCTTCGGTTGCTTCGACCGTTCCATCGAAGGGGCCCTGGGCAGAATCGTACTTGAGCAGGTGGGCCAGGGTAGCATTGTCAGTCAGGTCATTGATGGCAACAACCTCTACATTTTCATTCTGAACGAGGTTGCGGAATGTAAGGCGGCCGATGCGGCCAAATCCGTTAATTGCGATTTTCTTCTTAGCCATTGAAAGATTGGTTTGGATGAATAAGTGTACTTAGTGCTTTATAAACTAAACAAATGCGCATTTTGATCGGGCTCATTGGTAAAATATTGTGTTGCGGCCCGATTGCATTGCTGTATCCATGAATCTAACCCGCCCAGGGATTTTCACCAAATGCCCTGCTCAAAATGTCAGAGCATTTCTTAGTTATAGCACTTAGTGTAAAAGTAACAATAATTGTGTTAAGAAGGAACTATTTCGCCTGCCCAGTGTTGATGATGTTTGTCATTACAAAGGTTCAGCTTGGGTTCTATATCCTTTCCATTTTTTTGATCTGATTTTCTTTCAAACTTTTGGGAAAGATTCTATATTTGCATCGCCTTTGGAAAAAGGGTTTGATACTGCCAGGATGCAAGCCCTTTTTACAATCGCTTAACAAAGAAAGATTGCCAAAAGAGATAATTCTTTGTTTCGTAGGTAAGAAACGAAAAACGTTTGAAAAAAGGCCCGTTCGTCTAGGGGTTAGGACGCAGGATTTTCATTCCTGAAACACGGGTTCGATTCCCGTACGGGCTACCAACGTCTTTTCAGAAGACAGAAGATGCTAGACAAAAGAGTCTAGATAGAATAGAGGTCATAGGTTTACCTCAAACCTCAAACCTGAGATTGGCCCGTTCGTCTAGGGGTTAGGACGCAGGATTTTCATTCCTGAAACACGGGTTCGATTCCCGTACGGGCTACTGGTGCTCGATCCTCCGGATCGAGCGTAATTTGTACAGAGTAGTGAGTATTTGAACTGCTCAATTTTCTAAAGCGTCACCCCTTCTGAACAGAAGGGGTGACGCTTTTTTACCCTCATCCCACCGCCCTGTGAAATAGTTTTCAACTCTTGCTGCGCAAGATGTCACGGGGCAGGCCTTCTCCCTCTAATGCCGCGGTTCAAGATTATTTCTTTCGAAGAAAATGTAATCTTATATTCCGTACCTAACGGCACGGTTTTTTCTTGTCCGATTATAATTTCTACCCATATTTGGTCCCTAACGGGACCCCCTTCAGAAGCCCCTTTAGGGGCTGAATATGGGTAGAAACGTAAATGGAAAAGTTGAGATGCGTGCCGTTAGGTACGCAATGTGTTCGCCGTCCAAAAAACCGATCAGCTTTAAAGATAATTGATCCGCGGCACTACCGGAAGAAAGGCTTTACGAATTTCTTTAAAATGTCTGGGGTCTGGCTTCTAGTGGTCTTTGGTCTAAAATACCCTCACCCCGGTAGCGCTGCGGGTCAAGGTTAATTATTCTTAGGGGGAAATGCATGTCCTACATTTCGTACCTAGCCCCTCCGTCCGTACGGACTTCGGCGCCCGCGGAACGGCACGGTTTCCCTTGTCCAATTCAAATTTCTACCCATATTTGGTCCCTAACGGGACCTTTTCGGAAGCGGTATAGGTACGCAATGTGTTAAACTCCCAAGGACCATTCAGCCTTAATGATTCTTGCCCCGTAGCACTAGAAGGAGAAGGGCTTACGGGAAGGTCTGGATCATGCTTTGGAAACGGTTGTGCAGCCTGATTTAAGTATCATCTGCGATTCTAAAAAACTCGATCAAAAAGGCTGTAATGGTGCGCCCGATTGGATTATCGAAATTTTGACCAAAAGTACTGCTCAAAAGGATCTGAATGATAAATATGAACTCTACGAGCATGCTGGTGTCCAAGAGTACTGGATTGTGCACCCGGCCGAAGGTACGGTTTTGGTGTATCGCTTAAATGATAAGGGTACTTATCAACTTCTGCGAAAAACTCCCTTTTCGCCGGGCGAACAAGTACCCGTCAGGCTTCTGCCGGAGTTTTCAGTGGATTTAAATGAGGTATTTGAGCAATGAGCCCCTCTGTACAATGTCTGGGATCTAGCTTCTATAAGTCTTTAGTCTTACTACTATACATTGCATCCAGTAATCCATTCTCCTCGCGGGTATCATTACTCAGTTGCCAGAACATGACGCCTCCGAGTCCTGCTTCTTTGGCGAAAGCCACCTTCTTTGCTACCGATTCGGGATCATCGTAGGAGATGAACACACTGTCGGAAGGGCTGTAGAGGTAGGGAGCCTGGGCGATGGAATCCCAGTGACGGGTATAACCGTTCTTGTTTTCGTAATCAGCGCGAATAGTACCGTAATCCATCCAGCCGGTATGGGTACCCTGATTGCCCTGGTACAGACCATTATTGGCGGGTGGTACGCCCTTCCAGGCACGACCGTAGAAGGCACCGCCAATGATCAATTTTTCGGGGTCTACGCCAAATTCCTTTACAATGTTCACGATGCGCTCGGCCGAGCGAGGTGCCCAGGAATAGCCGTTTGCTTCCATCTCCGGGCGCATTTTGTTGATGGTGTCCAGGATGGGTAATCCCTCCAGATCTGACTCGGCGATATAACCCAAAGCGGTGTGGTGCCCGGTGAAAGGAGCGTTTCCACTCACCTGATCGTAGGTCATAATATTCATGTAGTCGGCGTACTTCATCACTTCCAACGATTCCACATTTTCGTAGTAGCGTTCCCAACCGGCCGATGCAAAGGTGAGTGTTTGGGGGCGATCAAGATCATCGAGGGCTTCGCGCAGGCCTTTCATGAGGGCCGTGAAGTTTTCCTTGTCCTCCGGGCGGGCACCGGTACCGGCAGCGGGAATGGCCGGGTACTCCCAGTCGATGTCGACACCGTCGAGATCGTAGCGCTGTACGAAATTGACCGTACTCCGGATGAATCGTTCCCGGTTTTCGGGGGTGCTGGCCATATCCGAAAAGCCGTCGGCACCCCAGCCGCCGCAAGCGATCATGACTTTCAAATCGGGGTGTTCGGCGCGTTGTTCAACGAGGGTGCGTAGCAAGGTATCATTAGCGGGATTGTTAAAGGCCATCTCACCGTCGATCACCTTGCTGAAGGAGAAGATGATGTGGGTCAGTTGATCCAGCGGCAGGTCATCGGGCGGGAAGGTTTCGTTGGGTACGTAGTAGGCCATGAGGGCGAAATCATCGCCTGGTAGAGGATCGGCAGAATCTGAGCAAGCACTAACCAAAAACAGGATAATCAAGAGAAAGAATTGGTTTTTCATACAGGACCTTTTTGCCGAAAGGTACTTAACTAATCACTAAGAAAGAAGGCCACTAAGAGTCACTCAGTGGCCTTTCTAATGTTAGGTGTTGTTATGTTTATTCTACGGCAGTTACCGTAAATCCGGCCTTCCGCAGCAGATTGATCACCCCGTTTTCGCCGGCCAGGTGACCCGCTCCGACGGCGAAGAAAATTGTTCCTTCTTTAGCCTTCTCGTGGATGCGGTCGACCCACTTTTCGTTGCGGTCCTTCAGCAGGTGCTCGGCGAAGGCGTCGCCGCCACTGGATTCCACTATATAAGTCTCCAGATCCGTGATCTTTTGCTGCTTGTACAGGTCGACCATGGTGCGAAACAGCTTCCGGTTGCTCTCCAGGTCATCAAGTTGCTCAGTCAGGTAATCGGCCTGAGCCTCGTACGAAATATTTCCCATAGCGGCAATCTGCTCGGCGACGGTTTCGAGGCCGGTCAGGTTCTTCTCCGCCTCTTGGGCCATCTGGACAAAAGACATTTCATAAGATGCCATTTGCCCCTCGATAAACTCCTGAACGATCAGGGAAAAGGCCAGTATGGGCTGCCAATTGTTAAACATGGAGATGCCCATGCCCATATTTTTTTGACCAATGAGTCTAATTGCTGGTAATCCTCTTCCGGTAGCAATTTATCAAGCGTCTGGCCATCTTTCATTCCGGCTTGCTGCATCATCTGCATGCCCATTTGGGGGTCATCCATGTCCAGCTCGAGTACTATTTCCTGACTTTCGTCAAAAGCGGCCTTGGTGGCATCGGTCAGGAAAAAATCGCTTTGACTGATCACGTGGATCGTTCCGTAGAGATAGGAAGGGCTTTCCAGATCCTTGCCTTCGATCTTCCAGAGCAGGCTATTGGCGAGGGTGGGGCTTTGTTGGGCGGTAAGGCATCCGACCGCCAGGAGCAGGGTAAGACCTGCGAGTAGTGGGTGTTTCAAAGTAGTCATACATGGTTTATTTAGTTCATTCACAAGGTTAAGTAGAAGCAGATTGGCGTTCCTTTTTTTTGGACAATAAGGGCTGATTTTTGGATGAACAGATCAGACCATTGTACATCTTTTGCTTTCGGCTTTCGCCAAAAAAGGACTAGCTTTATCAATCATAAATTATTGGGCGGTTGGGCACAGACTTTTTTTAAAAGGCAAGATATTCAACGCCCAACCTCCCGGTACAGTGTAGTAGGTATAGCGTATATGGATTTGAGTAAGTACTACTACCTAATACTAAGTGAGGTTGTGACGCTCAGTTACTTAGCAAACAGATTGGCCCTCTCCGCCCGACGTGAAGGCGGGAACCTCATGATAAATAACTACTGATGAAACCTTCCCACTACGGAGTAATTGCCCTGCTCGGTCTCTTCTTGATGGCCTGCCAAAAAAATAACATGACTCACGATAGTTACGATGATTACCCCGTGTATGAAGGAGAAGACCTCGGTCTTACCTATTCACCGGAATCGAGTACCTTCCGGTTGTGGTCGCCGGCAGCCCAGGCAGTTCGCCTGCACCTGTACGAAACGGACCTGGGCGGAGAACCCACCGAAACGATTGATCTGGACCGAGCGGAGCAAGGTACCTGGCACACCGAGATCGGTGGTGACCTGGCAGGAACCTACTACACCTTTCAGATTCAGGAAAACGGAGAATGGCTGGAAGAAAAGGCCGATCCCTACGTACGGGCCGTAGGCGCCAATGGAGTACGCGGACAAGTATTGGATATGGCTATGACTAACCCCGATGGGTGGGAGCAAGACCAACGTCCTTCACTCGACCACCCCAACGACATTATTATCTACGAACTCCATGTTCGCGACTTCTCCGTGGATGAGGATGCCGGCATGAAAAACGTTGGCAAATTTTTAGCACTCACCGAGGCCGGTACCACCAACGGAGAAGGATTGTCCACCGGCCTGGATCATCTGGTGGAGATGGGTATTACCCACCTCCACCTGTTGCCCAGCTTTGATTTCCGGTCTATTGATGAGACCAGACTGGAAGAAGGTAAATACAACTGGGGGTACGATCCACAACACTACAATGTACCCGAGGGTAGCTACAGCACCAATCCCCACGACGGAGCTACCCGCATCCGGGAGTTTAAGCAGATGGTCCAGGCCCTGCACGACCGGGGTATCCGGGTGGTCCTCGATGTGGTATACAACCACACGGGCTGGACGGAGACCTCCAACCTGAATCAACTCGTTCCCGGTTATTACTATCGGCAGCGGGAAGATGGCAGTTTCTCCGACGCATCGGCCTGCGGGAATGAAACGGCCTCGGACCGGGCCATGATGCGCAAATTCATCCTGGAATCAGTAGCCTACTGGGCCGAGGAATATCATCTGGATGGATTTCGTTTCGACCTCATGGGCATTCACGACCAGGAAACTATGCGTCAGGTCGCCCAACGTTTGCACGAGATCGACCCGACTATTTTCGTATACGGAGAAGGATGGACAGCCGGTGATTCACCACTGCCCGAACCTGATCGGGCCCTCAAGAAATACACGCATAAAATGCCAGGCGTAGCTGCCTTTACCGACGACATGCGGGATGCCCTGAAAGGACACGTATTTACCCACGATCAGCCGGGGTTCGTAAGTGGTGCGGATAGTCTGAAAGAAAGCATCAAGTTTGGCATTATCGCATCTACCGAACACCCTCAGGTAGACTACAGTAAGGTGAACTATTCCGATTCGGCCTGGGCAGCCCAGCCCAGTCAAACCATTACCTATGTTTCCTGCCACGATAACCACACGCTTTGGGATCGTCTGGCGATCTCCCGCCCTGATGCGTCGGAAGAAGTTCGTACAAAGATGCATCGTCTGGCATTGGCTATGGTCCTGACGAGCCAGGGCGTATCCTTTTTGCACGCAGGTGCTGAATTTCAGCGCACCAAAGACGGAGTGGAAAACTCCTTTGAATCTCCCGATGCTATCAACAAACTGGACTGGAGTCGTAAAACGGATTACCGGGAAACGGTGGAATACGTCAAGGGACTTATCGCTATGCGTAAAGCACATCCGGCTTTTCGGATGCGGACGACCGCTGATATTCAGCAAAACCTGCAATTCCGGGAAACCGAGACGGATCAGGTGGTAGCCTACCAAATTGATGGCGCAAGGGTAGGGGATAGCTGGAATACCATTTTCGTGGCCTTTAATGGTGGGGATTTGGATGCGGAGGTAAGTGTACCTGAAGGTAGATGGACTCAGGTCCTGGACGGTACATCCGTTGACATGACGGGCCTGGGTTCTGTCGACAGCGGACAAGCAGTGATTCCGGCGCATACCGGGATGGTGTTGGTGCAGGGCGGTCTTTAGAAAGAAGACTTGCAGAGACAGTAATGCAGATCATTTTTATATGATCGGTCACCCCTTATCTATGAAATAGACGGACTTTTATAGGGTTCCATCTATTCTGGTTTCGGTCCGATCAACTCCATCACCGGAACCGCTATTCCAGTATTGGGTAGCTGAATCTGATCTGTTACCTGAAAAACCTGATGGTGTTGATACCCGAGTTTAGAGGGACCAGAAAATACTTCGAGTTGATGCGAGGGAATATTTACTAGCCACAAGACCGGGATGCCCGCAGCAGCATAAAGGGGGGCTTTCACTACTTCGTCCTTGGCAAGGCTGGTGTCGGAAACCTCGACTAACCAAAAAATAGTATCCGGTTCGGGATGTTTGGTGGCATAAAAATCCGATTGCCAAAGCACAATGGCCAGGTCAGGTTCGGGTTCCGAATAAGGCGGAATACTAATTGGACTTTGTGCAAAAATGATGGCGTTATCACCTAATCTACGTTGTAATAGCCGGTGCATTCGGCTTATGACACTACTATGCAGGGGACCAGAAGGGGTCATCTCAATTAATTCACCATGGATTAACTCGATTCGCTCGTCCGGATCTAAAATACCTACGGCAACCATCCGGTGATAATCCGAACAGGTGATTCGCTTGCGTTTTAGAATAGTGTCCCGACTCATTTAGGGCATTTTACATAAAATAAAGGAATTAAGTTAGGGATGCAAGATCGGGAGAAGGGGTTCTACTTCAAAATAGCTACTACTAACCTACAAATGACTAGTTTTTCTATATTGCGGTAGTATAAACTAAACCAGCCTTTTGCGATGAAGCATGCTTTATTGATGAGTGCAGTTTTGGCGCTGCTGGCGCTTGGATGTCAATCCGAACCCCGGCCCAACCAGGATGAGGAGCCGGAAAGTACCTTGCGTTCACTTCCCGAAACAATGAATGCGATTGAATCGACCGTAGCCGATATTGAATCCAGTATCGATACTCTTCAGGAGCGCGGACCTATTACTGTCACCCGGGGCGATGAGAACTGGGAAGTATATGCGTATTATCAGGGACAAGATCCGGCCTTGGTGCGGGCTCTGTACTCAGGGGGTGAACAGCTTTACTACTTCTTCGACAGGCGGATTGTTCGTCTGCACGAATATGCAAATACCGAAAGCGGAAAGATTCAGGAGCGCATATTTTCCTATAACGAGAATGAATTAGTGGAAGCCAAATCACGCAATGCCGAATCGAGAGCAGCATTAGAGGAAAAAGCCTTCAAGACCTATAAATCCCCTTACGGTGACGCTGATTTTCGGCTGGATGTCAACCAGGTAAATGGTTCGGCCACCAGCTTCATTTACGGGCAATAGGCAACTGACTCCATATTGTTAGTCTGGTTTTTCCCACTGAAAATGCTACATTCAGGGAAAAACAAATACTATGCTACGGATACTCATTCTTTTCGGATGTTGTTTGCTCGGAACATCATTATGGTCCCAGGATGCCGTTCTGAAACCCATGGATGTGTTCGATATTGAATTCATCAGCGATCCGCAAATATCTCCCGACGGTCGCACTATTGCCTATGTGCGCAACGGGAAAGACATCATGACCGACGGGGGAACTGCCGACATCTGGTTGGTAGATGTTGATGGTAAAAACCACCGACCCATCCTCACGGGCGAACATAATTATTCCAGTCCGCGCTGGTCACCAGATGGTACTCGTTTGGCCTTCCGGTCCAATGAAAGCGGATCAAATCAGATCCATTGTTACTATATGGATTCGGGCCTTTCGGCAAAACTTACCAGCTTTACCTCTTCCCCCTCTTCGGTACAGTGGTCGCCCGATGGTTCCCACATGGCCTTTACCATGCAGGTAGATGCACCTAAATCGAGCATCGTTGATCTTCCCAGTCCACCCAATGGTGCCAAATGGGAACAGCGACCGGTCTACATCGATCAGCTCAAATACCGGGCCGATGGGCGCGGATTTACCGATAAATCGTATACACACATCTTTGTGATGCCTGCCCAAGGTGGTCACGCCCGACAGGTATCTTCCGGTGACTTCAATCACGGGGCTTTCGATTGGACACCCGATGGAGAAGAGCTGATCGTTTCCTCTAACCGGCATGAGAATGCGGAATACGAGCCGGCAAACTCGGAGTTGTATGCACTCAACGTAAACAATGGCTCGTACACGGCTCTCACTGACCGGATGGGCCCCGATAGTAATCCGGTGGTTTCCCCTGATGGTCAACTGATTGCCTATACCGGCTACGACGAAGCGTATCAGGGGTATCAGATGTCGTACCTGCACGTACTCGATCGCCGGACCGGAGAGAGCCGGGTGGTAAACACCACGCTTGACCGCCAGGTGGGCAATGTGCAGTGGGCCAACGGTAACGATAAGGTTTTTTTCCAGTACGATGACGAGGGAAATACCAAAATTGCCACCATGTCGATGGATGGCACCGTTACTGATCTCACAAAAAATGTAGGTGGGTTATCACTGGGACGTCCCTACGGGGGTGGTGACTTTAGTGTTGCCGGTAATGGTCAGTATGCTTTCACCCATTCCACTCCGGATCACCCCTCTGATCTGGCTACCGGTAAGGATGGTTCTGTTCAGCGTTTGACGGAAGTCAATGCCGATCTGTTTAGCCATAAGCAGTTGGGGGAGGTGGAAGAGATATGGTACGAATCCAGTTTTGATGGCCGAAGAATCCAGGGATGGATCTGTAAGCCGCCGAATTTCGATGCCAATGAGAAATATCCACTGATTTTGGAAATTCACGGTGGCCCATTTTCCAATTATGGAGACCGTTTCTCCATGGAAGTGCAGTTGTACGCAGCTGCCGGCTACGTGGTCTTGTATACAAATCCCCGCGGCAGTACCAGTTACGGAGAAGAGTTTGGTAACCTCATTCACCACAATTATCCCAGTGAAGATTACGACGATCTCATCTCTGGTGTTGACGCCGTCATTAAGAAAGGCTATATCGATGAGGACCAACTTTATGTGACTGGTGGTTCGGGAGGAGGTGTTTTGTCGGCCTGGATTGTCGGAAAGACCGACCGGTTCCGGGCGGCGGTGGTAGCCAAGCCGGTGATCAACTGGTACAGTTTTGTACTGCACGCTGATAACCCAGCTTTCTTCTACCGGTACTGGTTTCCGGGGTATCCCTGGGAGCACACGGAACACTATATGGAGCGATCGCCTATTTCACTGGTTGGAAATGTCACTACCCCAACTATGTTACTAACCGGAGAACAAGATTACCGCACCCCCATGTCGGAGACAGAGCAGTACTATGCCGCCTTGAAATTACTCAAAGTACCCTCGGCTATGGTGCGCATTCAGGGATCCGGACACGGTATCGCATCCAAGCCCAGTAACCTCATCAATAAGGTAAGTTACATTTTGGCCTGGTTTGAGAAATACAAGAATGATTAACCAAAATAGACCAAATACACATGCGTAATCTAACATTCATCGGGTTGTTGATAATGCTCTTGTTTTTTGGGTGCCAACCTGCCGAACAGGAGAAACAAGATGAAGTTCTCGATTTATCTGCCGGGGACACGCCCGTTCAGGAACTGCTCGACAAGTATACCACGGTGCAACTGACCGCCGATCTAGGGCATTTGTCGGACAATCAAAAGGAGATGGTAAAAACTCTGATCGAAGCGGCGCGGATCATGGATGGCTTGTTCTGGTATGAAGCCTACGGCGATAAGGAGGCATTATTAGCGGCCATGCCCAATGATCAATACCGGGAATTTACCCGCATCAATTACGGTCCCTACGATCGGCTCGACAACAATCAGCCTTTCGTAGATGGGGTAGGGCCTAAGCCTGCCGGCGCTAATTTTTATCCGGAGGATATGACAAAGGAAGAATTTGAAGCTGCTGATCTGGAGGGGAAGGCCAGTTTATACACCTTCGTGCGCCGGGACGATGAGGGCAATCTGATGACCATCCCTTATCACGAGCAATTTGCCGAAGAAGTCCAACGGGCCAGTACCCTGCTCGAGGAAGCTGCCAGCCTGGCCGAAGATCCCGGATTGAAGGAATACCTGTCGCTACGGGCCGAGGCTTTACTCGACGATGAATACCAACCTTCCGACCTCGCCTGGATGGACATGAAAAACAATCCGATTGATGTGGTGATCGGTCCGATCGAGACGTACGAAGACCAGCTTTTCGGGTACAAAGCGGCCCACGAAGCCTACGTGCTGATCAAGGATATGGAATGGAGCGACCGCCTGGCGAAATACGCCACCTTTTTACCTGCTCTTCAGGAGGGGCTTCCAGTTGATGCTGCCTACAAGCAGGATAAACCGGGGCGTGATGCCGATTTAAATGCCTACGATGTAGTATTTTATGCGGGTGACTGCAACTCGGGCAGTAAGACGATCGCAATTAACCTGCCCAACGACGAAGAGGTACAGCAGCAGAAGGGGTCTCGCCGTCTGCAACTGAAAAACGCCATGCGGGTGAAATTCGATAAGATTATGATCCCTATCGCTGAGGAGTTGATTACGGAGGAGCAGCGCTCGCACATCACCTTTGATGCCTTTTTTGGTAATACCATGTTTCACGAGGTAGCCCATGGATTGGGCATTAAAAACACGCTAGATGGCTCCGGCACCGTGCGGGAAGCTCTGAAAGAGCACGCCTCGGCATTGGAAGAAGGGAAAGCGGATATATTGGGACTCTACATGATCAAGCAGCTGCACGATCAGGGAGAACTTACCGGTGACTTGAAAGATTACTATGTAACCTTTATGGCGGGTATCTTCCGTTCGGTGCGTTTCGGAGCCAGCAGTGCCCACGGGAAAGCAAATATGATCCGGTTCAACTACTTTGCCGAACAAGGTGCTTTTGAGCGTTTGGAAGACGGTACCTACCGGGTAGATTTTGATAAGCTGGAAGCCGCCAGCGAGTCTTTATCCCAACTCATCCTGACCCTGCAGGGCGATGGTGATTACGATGGGGTAGCTCAATTGGTAGCGGATAAAGGAGTGATCAAAGCTCAATTACAATCCGATCTGGACCGACTGTCGGCAGCGGGTATTCCGGTCGATATTGTGTTTGACCAGGGAGTCGAGGTACTGGGACTGTAGAATAGCGGTTAAAAAATACAAATCCTGGTACCTGAATGATAATAGTTGAGTAACAGAGGGTATATTTTTTAGTACTGTCGGGGTAATTGCAAAATTTGGAGATGCCATCTAGGATAGCATCGGCGATGGCATCCCCGATGCCATCCGTTTTTCCCCCGATTTTCGTACTTTCGCGATATATCCCGGTTGGTATTTAAGGATCTACCTCCCTACATGCCAGCTCTCTGTAATCCCATGAACGTCCCAAATTCTTTATCATGCAACGCTCGTTACTTTATTTGCTAGCCATCCTGCATGTTCTTACCTGTTCGTCTCAACTACATGCTCAAATTACCCTTCAGGAGCAACCGCGATCCGCAGATGCCGCCATCCAGACTTTTTTGGCGAAAGCCCCGCTAAAAGCATCCCCCGTTTCCCCGCTCGACCGGTCCCGGATCGAATCAGAAGATGCACGCTTTCCCGGCGACCGTTTCGCTGCCCCCACTGCGGTCGACTTCGATCTTGCAAATAGCGGAGAATGGACTGAAATGCCCAATGGCGATCGCATTTGGCGGCTACACGTTCAGGCTTCTGGAGCGTACGGCTTGGGCCTCTTCTACGACCAGTTCTACCTGCCGCCCGGTGCCCGCCTGCACGTGTATACTCCCGATCGGTCTCACATATTGGGAGCATACACCCAGCAAAATAACTCCCGTACCGGACGCTTTCTTACCGGTTTTTTACCAGGAGATGAAGCCATCGTGGAATACTTCGAACCCGCATCAGTTACCGGACAGGGGCAAATACACCTGTTTCGCATTGATCAGGTGTATAAGCCGGGCATGTTTGGTAACACTACACTGCGATCAAATGAACAAATGGAACTCGGGTTTGGTGCCTCCTTCGATTGCCATGCTAATATCAATTGCCCCGAGGGTGACAACTACCAAACCCTTAAGAAAGGGATCATCCGCATACTGGTTGTGGTGGAAGAAGGCTCTGGCTTTTGCACGGGTAATCTTCTCAACAACACCCGCCAGGATAATACCCCATACGTGCTCAGTGCTTTCCACTGTCAGGATGGATTTACCCCTCTTTTTGACCTCTGGCGGTTCGACTTTGGGTACGAAACTAATGCTTGCGCTAATCCTAATGCCGAACCGTCTCGTCAATCTATTCTGGGATGTCAAAAGCGGGCTGGTAGACAAGAAAATGACTTCATCCTGCTGGAACTCTTTCAGACCGTGCCCACATCCTTTGATCCCTACTTCTTAGGTTGGGATCGCAGCGAGGTACTGGCTCCTTCGGCCACCATTATCCACCACCCGCGTGGTGATATTAAAAAAATTGCCTTTGAGGAAGATGCAGTACGAGTTTTCCCCAATCGCATAAACTGGAATAATGATGTCCAGACTCCGGCAAGCCACCATTTTATTGTCAATTACGACTTTGGTGCATTCGAAATAGGGTCATCCGGTAGTGCACTCCTGAACCCCGACGGCCGTGTGGTCGGACAACTGCACGGCGGCACCTCCGATTGTGAGTCAACTACGGCTTATTACGGACGCCTGACCCTGTCGTGGGAAGGAGGGGGCACCCCGGCTACCCGCTTGCGCGATTGGTTGGATCCCGACAGTACCGGGGCTGTGATACTGAACGGACGTATCCCGGATGATGAAGCTGGCCTCACGGTGTCCGGGATGGTCCATACGGAAACGGGGACCGCTATTCCCAATACCCAGGTAATCCTGATTGGAAGTAACGGTAGCGCTCTCAGCACATTTACGGATGATCAGGGACTCTACACCTTCACCAATGTAGCTGCTGGTATTACCTACGAAGTGTCCTGTCAGAAGTCCGATATGGTGCTCAATGGTGTCAACACCCTCGACCTCATACAGATCCAGCGCCACATCCTGAATCTCGTCAACCTCGATTCACCCTATCAATTATTATCGGCCGATGTGAATGCTTCCGGCTCGGTTTCCACTCTCGATCTCATCATCATCCGCAAGGTCATTCTGGGACTCGAACCCGATTTCAGTCCCTGGCCATCCTGGTATTTTGTGCCTGCCATAAATGGGTTCGCCAATCCCCAAAACCCTTTGGAGGGATTCAACGATAATGCTTACCTCCTGGAGAATCTACAGGAAGATATCCTCGATTTTGATTTGATCGGGTTTAAACCCGGTGACGTGAACGATAGCGCGAGCTTTTAGAGGTCAGAATTTTGAAGTTAGAGGTAAAAATCCACCCCTCCTTTGAATTTCTGACCTCACACCTCAAACCTCAAACCTCACACCTCAAACCTCAAACCTCAAACCTGATTCTATTGCTTCACCATCCGCACAGCCCTGAACTTATTCGACCGTGTGTCGCGAACGATGAGGGTGTACAACCCGGGCTGATAGCTATCCCCAATGCGCAGGGTGGTTTGAAAATCGGGCAACATTCGTTGCTCCAGTAGTTGCCCCTGGGCGTTGAATACTTGCAGCGACAGTGCTTTGACTGCGGAGGGGGCATCAATGCGTACCTGAAAGGCTCCGTTACTGGGATTTGGCCATACCTGAATGGTAGCAGGCAGTGATCGATTTGTTTTAACACTGGTTGTAACCCCCGCATCTACAACTTGGAAAGCATCAAAAGCAGCCTCTGCCAAATGGCCGTTGGGGGGCAGGTCACTGGCCTGAACGCGAAGGGTCAGTGGTCGGTTCAGATCTAATCCC
>JASBTH010000488.1 GCA_030148525.1 Saprospiraceae bacterium
ACCAATTTGACGCTCCAGGGTAGTTTTATTCCTGCTCATGGATTTTCACCCAGCACGGCTCCTACCGGGGAGCACACATTAACGGGGTCGTGGAAAGGAAAAACCTACAACCAAACGACAGAATATAAGGACGGTTACCTGGTGGAAGGTGAACCACTGTATAAGCTACCGGCTAATCCGGCTACCGTCCCCGTTTCCCTGAATTACGAAAGGGTAGTAGCATCGTATGCGCTGCACTCGTATGAGGCTAAGATCAAGGTACCGTGGGACCAAGGCTACGGAATTGGTCTGGAAAGGGCCGCGGTAAGTGACAAAGTCTGCCCGTTGGATCTGATCTTCGCCGATGGTCGGGAAAAAGAATTATATACAAAGCGTGTAGAGATCAGCGGAAAGACAAAATCTGTTGATTATAAAAGCTTTACAAAGTACGCCGGTGAGACTATAGCATCGGTCATTATTCGTCCTGATGCCAATAAATGTTTGGGGTTCATGTGGGTGCATTTATATAAATAAAGGTGAGTTACGCTACCTGCGAAAAAAGACCATTACGTGAACCATTGATACTGAGCTACCAGGTAGCCGGCTTCGGCACGGGAGTGGATCGAAAGCTTTTGGTAAATGCGCTCCGTATGGCGACGCACGGTGTGGGGCGAAATGGAGAGTTCCAGAGCCATGGCGGTATACGATTTTCCGCTGATCAACAACCGCAAGAGCTCTGTTTCCCGTTTGGTGAGGCCATAATCGGTAGGTTGCATGCTCGACGAGGCGGCGGTTTTTTTGATCATGTCCATGGTTTTACGGGCAATTTGTGGAGATAGCGGCATTCTTCCCTGACAGGTGTCGAGGATAGCCCGGTGGATCCGCTGGGGTTCTTCGTCCTTGAGTAAATAACCATCAGCTCCCGCCTGAATGGCTTGTAAAATATGGGATTCCTCTTCGGAAATGGTCAGAATGAGAATGTGGATCCCCGGAGCGATTTCTTTGACCTGACGCGTTGCTTCCACCCCATCCATTTCTGGCATCGAGAGGTCCATCAAAACCACCCGGGGATGTTCATTCGTCGTAGCGATCCGTTGTACAGCCTGGGTGCCGTCGCTGGCCAGGAAAAGGATCTCTATATCGGAAAAAAAAGATAACACGCGCTCCAGGCTTTCACGGATAATCGGTTGATCATCGACAATAGCAATCCGAATCATTAGTAACCGTTTTCTGTGGGGATTCAATTATGTAGACAAACCGGAGTTATTACCCAGTTGGAGTTGGATACGCATTCCCTCGCCGGGGGCAGTGTCTATCGTCAACCGGGCCTGAATAGCTGCTGCCCGCCGGGCTATATTTTTTAAGCCGTAGCCATCACCTTCTGCCTGCTGGTCGGGGGCGAGGCCCTGGCCGTCATCGCAAATGGTCATTGCCAGGTTGTCGGCATCGCCTTCCAATGTCACCTGGTACGTATTTGCTTGTGCGTGCTTAAACATATTCTGGGTTGCTTCCTGGAGAATACGCATGAGGTTGAGGGCTTCTTTGGGTTGTAACACAAAGCCTTGGCTTGCCTTATTATTTACCTCCCAGTCAATTCGATTGTTGAGGTATCCATCTAAAAAGTATTCGAACCGCGCGGCCAGACCTTCGGTGGACACCTGTTCTTGATGGAGTGCCCAGATAGTGCTGCGGAGCATACGAATGGTTTGTTGGGCAAACTGACGCATGTCCGATATTTTGCTGGGGGCCACGGGCTGGTTGGTCGCCTTGGATAGAGCCAGCACATCGAGGTCACTGACCATGCGTACCAGGTGGGTCCCTACGCTGTCGTGCAGATCGCGGGAGATGCGCTCCCGTTCCAGATGTAGCTCTCGTTCCAGGGACAACTTGGCAATTTCACCCTCGTATTTCCGCTGTTGGTATAACCGGTAGTAAATAACAGAACCGATCAATAGCAAACCCAGGACAATGGCCACGGCGGTCAGCCGCTGGGCACGGATGGTAGCTGACTGAGCCACGATAGTTTGTTCTTTCTTTTCCGTTTCGTATTTGGTGCGCATTTCGGCAATGGCATTTGCTTTTTCGGCCGAATACAAACTGTCATTGATGACCATACTCATCTGCACATTATCGTAAGCAGCCCGGTAATCATTGAGGTCGAGGTAAATCTGCCCCAACAAATTTCTGGTGTGCTTTTGGAGATCGAGGTACCCGATTTTCGTGGATAGGCGGACACTCTCCTCGAGTGCGGCGCGAGCTTCGGTCAGGTCTTCCGTCAGGAGGTACATTTCGCCAATATTGTTAATGCTGATGGCCAGCCCGGTCGAGTCACCGGTTTTTTCCCGTATGGCTGCTGATCGGCGCAAATATTCAATTGCTTGGTCGTAGTCTTCGTCCATGGCTGCCAGTTCTGCCATATCATTTAGTGCATAGGACAGGCCGATGGTATCCTTGAGTTCTTGCTTTAAGCGGTAGGAAGCTTCGAGGAAATACACGGTACTATCCCGGGGTCCGGTTTTCAGGTAAATGCGGCCTGTGTTCCGCTGGGCGGAGGCCAGGCAGGCATTATCACCAGCTTTTTTGCACAGTTGGACGGCCCGGCGACCATAGCGCTTAGCAAGGTCTAAGTCACCTTGCCGACTGGAGGTGAGGACCAGTTCTTTGAGAATATCACCCTCCAGTGCATTATTTTTTGCCTTAGCGGCAAAATCCAAAGCCTGCTGCAGGTCCGCTAACTCCTGCTCGTAATTTCCGGTGTAGTACTGGAGAATACCCCGTTCTTTGTAGGCTCGGGCCAGCTGTTCGGTATCCTCACGGTCGGTGAAGGTTTCGATCGCTAATTGGAGGTAGTATCCGGCACTGTCAATATTAGCGGTACGGATGCGATAGATCTGATCCAGGACCCACATAGGTGGATCTTCAGCCTCTTGATACTCCTGGCGTAGCGATTGACCAATGACCGAAACCGGTGCATTTACTAAGAAAGAAACTATGAGTAGTACACTAACAAGGAAACGAGGCATGGAGTCAATTTGAACTCAGGGTCAAAAAAATGAAGGGCAATTCATGGGGCTATTATACGGATTTTCCAGATTACTGTTGTTTATGGAGAAATACGTTCTCCCAACAGGTTTGGCTGTGTCAAGGGCGCTCAGGTGATTGGACTGCTGCTTTACCCGTTTGGTTCTTGTAAATGACGTGTGGGACTGCTGCTTATTCCTGTTTGTTAGTTCTTTAAATGTGGTATAACATATTTCGTTGCAAACAGGAATAAGCAGCATAGTGATCGTCTTTTTCTGTTCTCTGGTTCTGCTGAGTCTTGATCGCTCTTCAGTTGGGCGTGCTTTTTACGAGTGGTCGTAAGAGGGCGTGCTTTACGGAAGTTGGTTGGTCCTGTAGTGCATTTGGTCCTTTGATGGGACGAGTGGGACTGCTGCTTATTCCTGTTTGCCTGGTCTTTTAAATGTGGAATGACGTTGGTCTTTGCAAACAGGAATAAGCAGCGTAGTGATCGTCTTTGGCGGTCCTGTAGTTCTTTGCAGGGCTTATTGCCCTTCGGTTGGGCGTCTTTCACGAGTGGTCGTAAAAGGGCGTGCTTTACAGAAGTTGGTTGGTCCTGTAGTCCGTTTTGAGGTCTGAAAAGACGATGCCCGCCGGTCATTCTTGTTTGCCAGGATGCAAGGACAACACAGAAGATCGAGTGTGCAAACAAGAATGACCGGCAGTCCCACACAACGCGATTGGACACAAATCCTTATTTTAATGTACCTGACGCTTTCGCAAAAAAAAATAGGGACTATGGAAAACCGAGAACCGACCAATCTGCACGACGACAAACCCGGAAACCCCTCGGCGACCTACAGCAGTCAGCTGCCATTGCGCAAGGAGGCTGATCCAGACACTTTGCGTGTGCTGTCGAAGGAAGATTGGACCTTTTGGCGGGAACAGGGATACGTGATCGTGAAACAGGCGGTACCGAAGGCGCAAGCCCGGGCCACCGCCGATTTCCTCTGGGCCTTTGAGGAAAAAGACCCGGATGATCCAACGACCTGGTACGCACCGCCGCGGGCGGAGATGCAGATGAAGGAATTGGTGGGGACCGGCATGGTGGAAGTGTATAACCATCAGTTGCTGTGGGATAACCGGCAGACGCGACGCGTATACGAGGCCTTCGTGGATGTCTGGGGAACGGAGAAGCTGTGGGTGACCATCGATCGGGCGAATTTGAATGTCCCGATCCGTCCGGGTTACGAATACCGGGGTTTTATCCACTGGGACTACGATCCGGAGACCAATCCGCAGCAGGTGCAGGGCGTGCTGGCCCTCAACGATCAGACCGACCCCGATATGGGGGGCTTTCAGTGTATTCCCTGGCTCTACCGGAATTACCACGAGTGGAAGAAAACCCAACCAGATGACCGGGACTATTTCAAGCCGGATATTTCGGGTCTGGAAGAGTACCTGGTGAAGGTGCCGTTGGAGGCGGGCGACCTGTTGATCTTTAATAGTCAATTGCCGCACGGTATTCGTCCGAACCACAGCGACGGTAAGGTGCGTATCGCTCAGTACATATCCATGATGCCCGCCGATGAGGGGAATGAGGCTTTACGCGAATGGCGCATCAATTCCTGGAAGCACCGGATTGCGCCGGAGGGCTACGCCTTCCCGGGGGATCCCCGCAACTGGGAACAGACGAAGTACGAACAAGCTGAGCTGACGGAGCTGGGAGAGCGGTTGTTGGGGTTGCGGGCGTGGGGCTAAATTACTTCGAAGTTCGATGGCCAGTGATAGATAAAATGTTTTTTCAAGTGAACGTAAGCCGGACTGCTGCTTCTTCCTGTTTGCCTGGTCTTTGTGTATGGGATGATTTTTTTCGTTGCAAACAGGAATAAGCAGCGTAGTGATCGTGATTGGAGGTTTTCTGGTTCTATGCAGGCCTGATCGCTCTTCGGTTGGGCGTCTTTTTCGAGTGGTTGTGGAGGGGCGTGGTTTGCCTGAATTGGTTGTCTTAAGGCCCAAATGTTCCTGCGTCCCGACAGATTTCGGCGGGCATCCCTCCTTCGTTCCCACTGTCGGCAGTAGCCCGCCAGGGCGAAGGCGGAAAGGACTACGGCGGGCAGGGGGGTAAATGGATACGGTGGGGCTATGAAACAAATATGTCCCTTTGCTACATGTCAAATACCCCTCTCCTCCAAATGCTTAGGTTACCGCCAGAGCTCCTTCGTCTGGGAGAAGGAGAGGGGCTTACCCTGTGAAACCTTGCGAAGCAAGAGCTAGGCCAGTGAAATCTTACGGAGTAAGGGCTAAAGCTGTTTCACAGGGGAAGGGGTGAGGATAAACGAATTCAGAGCATCTCCAATTTATCCCGCCGGTCATTCTTGTTTGCCAGGAAGTAAGGGCAAACAGGAAGATCGTATGTGCAAACAAGAATGACCGGCAGTCTACAGTCAGCGTGGTTGCTTCGGGTAAAGGTCGATCCAGAGGATCGACCACCATTATTTCTCTTCCACCAACTGAATGTTATTACCGCAGGTATCGTT
>JASBTH010000500.1 GCA_030148525.1 Saprospiraceae bacterium
CCTGGAGGGGTTGCGTCAAGGAAAAAATGTGGATATTTCTTTCGAAGTCGAAGGTCAGGTAGGGCAGCAGGAAATTGCGCCACTTCTTTTTATTCCCTTTCTGGAAAATGCGTTTAAACACGGACTCAACAACCATATTGATCACGGGTTTGTCCGCATTCAAATGCGGGTGGAGGGAAGGACCGTTCACTTTAAGATTGAAAACACCAAGGCCCCGGTAAAACCAAAAGCCGATCCCAACCGACGCTCGGGGGGAATTGGTCTGGTAAATGTGCACCGCCGCTTGAATTTGATTTACCCGGACCGTTACGACCTGCGGATTGATAACAATCCGAATACCTATGCGGTAGATTTAACTATTGAACTCGACTAAAATCAACTTTATGAATACCATTATTGTGGATGACGAGCCGTTGGCTCAGGATGTACTTGAAACATATATCGAAAAAATCCCTGAACTAAATCTCGTAGGGAAGTGCAGTAACGCTTTGGAAGCCAATGATATGCTCAAGAGCCAGTCCATCGATTTGATGTTCCTGGACATTCAAATGCCCCAATTAACCGGAATCGACTTCCTCAAAACCCTGTCGAAGCCACCGATGGTCATTTTTACTACGGCCTATCCGAATTACGCCCTCGATGGATTTGAACTCAACGCCCTCGATTACCTGTTGAAGCCCATTTCGCTGGAACGCTTCATGAAGGCTGTCAATAAGGCACTGGAACAGTTCGAATTGCAAAGCCGGGAAAGCGGGGAAGCCTTAAGCGGAGAAGACGATCCGAATTTCATTTTCGTCAAGGCCGATAAAAAATTAGTCAAAGTCAAGTACGATGATATTCTGTACATAGAAGGCTTGAAAGACTACGTCATAATTCGAATGGATGCGGATCGGGTGATTACCCTGCAAACCATGAAAAGCCTGGAGTCAAAAATGCCGCAGGACCGCTTTAAACGCATACATCGTTCGTACATCGTCAACCTCGATCGCATCAATGCCATCGTGGGAAATATGGTAGAGGTGATTGAGAAAAAGGAAACCAAGCATCTTCCGATCGGCAAAAACTACCGGGACGAACTCCTCGAAATCGTAAATAAAAACCGGTTGTAAAGGTATGGCCAATTCGTTGGCACGAGAGATTGCAAACAAGTTAAACCGCGATCTTTCCGGTAGCAGCCGGGTGGCGGGCGGCGACATTAACCAAGCTCTCCGACTCGATACACCGGAAGGGTCCTGGTTTGTGAAATACCAGAATAATCCGCAGGGAGCCGATATGCTCCGTACCGAAGCTAATGGATTACAAGCTCTCGCCCAAGCTGGTATTATACACGTACCTGACGTCACCTGGCAGGGAATGATTAATGGAACTGCCTGCCTGGTGTTGCCATTCCTGGAAACCGGCTCCAAAACGGAAGATAGTCTGGCACGATTTGGCCGTGAATTAGCAATCCTTCATCGCGAAGCTACGGCCGACCATTACGGTTTCCGGGAAGATAACTTCATCGGTACCTTGCCCCAAGCAAACAACTCACATTCCTCAGCAGCTGATTTTCTCATTCAGGAACGCCTCCTGCCCCAATGGGTGCGCGCCCGGAATTCGGGCTACCTATCTGATAGCCAGGCCTGCTGGCAAAACCTTCTGCAGGCTCTGCCCGATATCATTCCCGAAGAACAACCGTCCCTCATTCATGGCGACTTATGGAGTGGTAACTACCTCATCGACTCAGACGGCACCCCCTGGCTTATTGACCCCGCAACAGCCTATGCACCCCGCGAAATGGATCTGGCCATGAGTTCTCTATTCGGTGGCTTCGGACCAGCTTTCTACCGCGCATATGAAAACGAATGGCCCACCCACCCCGGTTACGCGGACCGGGAGCCCCTGTATCAGTTATACTACCTTTTGGTACACGTGAATTTATTTGGCGCGGGGTATGAAGGGAGTGTCCGGGGTATTCTCCAGCGGTTTTCCTGAGAAGACCACTCGCCCGTACGGGCGAGTGGTCTTACCAAAGAAAAAAGATCGCTGCTCCTGTAGAGCAGCGATCCGGCACAATAATTATAATCCCATGAACATATCCAAAATTGGTGGGCAGTGAGCGATGCTCGAACCGCCGGGGACGAATCAGTTCGTCCGGGGAAAAGTGATGAGTTGCCAACCAAATGGTGGCAACTCACTACTAACAAATTATAATCCCATGAACATATCCTGATTCAGTTGTGATCGGCTCCTCGGTTGTTTAAGCCTGTCTCTCTACCTCTATCCTCCCGATCACATTACAAATATGCAACCCCTGCCACCGTCAAACAAGGACATCCTGCCGCCTATGTGAAGATTTACTTACATCAAAAAACACAACAAATAAGTGACTATCAAATATTTAAGTGCATTTTATGTGAAAAAAAACAAAAAAAGCCGTCATGAAAAACATGACGACTCTAAGCAATGATTATAATTCCACGAATATATAAAGCAATGAATATCTATGTCGTTAAACGCACTTTAATAGTAATTAGTGCGATAATGCAGTTTCTGTTTAATGCATCACCTCTATCATACGACTGGTCGTTCCGGAAGGCGTGATCACCCTTAAGGCGTACATACCATTTTCCAAATCCCCCAGATCAATGCTGGTTCTGCGAGCATCTATGCGTTCGCCATACTTTACTCTTTGCCCGGTAAGACTAAACATCTCAAAACCCAGAATTCGCTCACCACCGTTCAAATGGAGTTGCAAGCGATTATTAGCGGGGTTCGGAAAAGATTTCAGGCGCTGATCCAGGTCAATCCGGGTTGATGGTGTTTCCGCATCCGGAGATCCTGCAGCGGTCCCCAAATCGATGGTGACGGTATGTGGTGCCACGACAACACCTACATTCTGTCCATTGCCCAGGGTCGCAGTGGCGGTAGAAATCCCTCCGAGTTCCACTTCAATTTTACCATCTTCATCCTTAATCCCGGAAATGTCATCGGAAATTACCAGGCGCAGTACACCGACCTTACCAAATCCGCTGATGGGAGTGCCATTCGTTCGGGTGAAACCGCTCTCCAACAGACCACGGGTGATGTTACGGGTCATAGTCAAAGCCGGAGAATTGTATTTGATCCAACTATTATTGGCAAATCCGATAGTCGCCGATCCCGGATCGAAGAACTGTGTGCTGTAGGGAATACTGAAGGTGAATCCGTACAAATCTGTTGCTGGTGCATCTTCCGAGCCAACCACCATGTCCAGTTCTACCATATCGCCCGGCCTGGCCAGTACATCGCCTTCCAAACGAATCTGAAAATCATAAGCCGGGATCTTGGCAGCCGTCATGGAGTGGGTATTACCGTACCATTTGTTAATAGCTACAGTATCTAGGCTAGTGATCACACTATCACCGTTGGTATCAACGTGTTTGATATTTGCTTCCACATTAGCTTCGAAATCAATATTCCAGTCATCCCCGTACTGGCCGTACCAAAGATTCAGGTCGCGCTCGGCGCGTCCTTCGCCAACCCGTCCCATGTGCAATCCAATGGGTAACAAGTCTTCCATATTGACAATGCCATCGAAGTTAGTATCACCTGCCCAAATACAATCGTCGAAGCACATGGGCTCAATACCCCCACCAATGTCGAGGATATCGATTTCAACCTTAATGTCTTTGCGTAATTTACACGTACCGTCGTTGGTGGACGTATTGCAAAAAGACAACTCAAATTGATCAACGCCTTCGTTGACCGACTCATCCGGGATATACAATATGAGGTTGTAACCGGATATTTGCTGTCCGTAAATTACCGTATCCTTCTGCCCTTCCAGAAAAATCACCTCGCCAAGATCACCTTGCGCTTTGATGTCGAAGGAGAAGTCACTGATGGGTACATTGTAACCGATGACCAGGGGCGTCTTTTTAGGGGTCGACATAAAGAACTTGCTGTAGGCAGGTTCGTAATTACTCACATAGACGGAGACCGTTGCCGTTTCGGGCTCTTCCCCACAGTTTGGATCCCGAATAGTGTAAGTGAACTCATCGATACCCACAAATCCATCGGGAGCCTGGTAGGAAATGAATCCCGGAGCCTCCGGATCAGTCGTAATACTGCCGTACCGGGGCTGACCAATACTCTGGAAACAGGATTCGTAGCCAAATAAATCGTTGGCCAGTACATCGATCTCTACAAAATCACCGGGGCTAACGTTGGCTTTATCATCCAAAGCGAACTGATTGCGCTGAATATCCAGTACCGTAACCTCCACGACTTTGATATTGGTCTGGTGTTGGAATTCCAGGTAATCAGTTCCTAAAAAGTCATCCTCCGGATAGTAGTAGGGCACCTGGGTCTGGCGGGAGAAGGATCCGTGAGCCGGATCATTGATTAAATCGTAGAGGGGCGAGACAAAGATGGGGACTGATTCGTTCTTGCTGGTGAAGACTTGAATGGTATCGCGTTGATTGGCAGACGGGTCGTTCACGGCTACGTTGACGGTGGCCCGGTCGCATACACCGGTTCCATCGCAGACCGTGTAATTAAAGTTGGCAATGCCTTCGAAATCGGTGTCGGGAGTGAACAGGATTACGTTACGGCTGTGGTCTATTTCGGCCTGACCATTGTTGGTCATGGGAATGCTCACGAGGTCGAGCACTCCGTTGGAGCTTTGGTCATTGGCTACCGCATCAATTTCGATGGGACCAGAGTTGACAGTAGTATAGTTGAGATCGTTCTCGGCGCGAACGGAATTTTTTAGGACTTTGACGGTGACGTTATACGTTTCCAGGCAATGACGTGGACTTGTACAAGTCATGTAGGTAAAAGAGAAGTTATCTGTACCATGAAAGCCGGCGCGGGGCTGGTAGGTAATGCGGTAAATATCGTCGAAGAGAATGGTGGGTAAGGTAATGAATCCGTCGTTCGGAAAAAGGGTGACCCCCAGACCGTACCGGATTTTTTTGTAGTGGCGGAAATCCAGCTCAGCTGTTTCTCCCATGGCTATGGTAAGCGTCGTATCCCGTTGCGCCAGGATCGGGACACTTAGCAGCATAGCCAAAGCCACCAATGTGTTTTTGGGTAAAGATATATTCATGTGTCGTGGATTAAAACATTGCTTAGAAGCTAAGATACCAATTTATCGGGTAATAAAGGTGCGGCTTACGCCAAAAAAAACAAGCATTTTCGGCCTTTAGCCCTTTTGTGGTAACAGTTGTATTGATTTTTACAATATATGAATACGGTGAAATTCGTTAACTGTAGATTACGAATGCTTTTTGAAATAAAAACACACGTATACGTAGGGGTTCAGCCTGGAATAAAAAAGTGTAGTGAAGTCGAAAAAGAAGGGTTAGACGCTTTCCGTGTTGCGTACGAACATAGAACGTGAGACAGTTCAATTAGTTTTACTGTAATTCCCGTGTTTTTGTTTCAGTATCTCCATACTTTTTTGAGATATGCATCCGCTTCTTTTTTGCGAAAGCGAAACCAAATAGCACCTCAGATTTTTACTACTTTAGATACCAAAATCAGCGGATCCCAAACATGCGCCAAACCAGAGTCTATTCCATTCTTCAGCAATTTTCCCGCATTGAACAGAACCGGTGCCGGAAATACCTTCAATCGCCCTATTTCAATCAGAATGAGACGATTGTAGATCTGTTCGAACTCATACTTGAAGATATTCGCAAACCAGCCAGGGAAGATTGGAGCAAATCGGGTGTATGGGAAGCACTAGCCCTGCCCCTGCCTGTGGACGATGTGCGTTTGCGCAAATATTTCAGCGATTTGCAGAAATTGGTGGAAGGTTATTTGGGACAACAAGTGTACGACCAGCGTGCAGTACAGCAGTACGAAAATATCATGGAATCCATCTCCCTTAAAAAGCTGGAAGGAATGGACGGCACTGCTAATCGAAAGGCCCGTAAAGCCCTTGAAAAAACCGACCACCGGTCTTCTCGCTTCTACCTGGACCAATACCTCATTGACAAACAGTTTTACAACCTGACACAATTCGATACCAAGCGATCTGTACGGTCGAATATCGATCAGATGGCCGAGAATCTGGATCATTTCTTCCTGATCGAAAAACTGCGTTTTCACACCACTGTGCTCATGCAGAAGCGGTTAGTAAACTACGATTATAGTCTCTCCATGATGAATGAGATCGTGGACTATGCACGCAAACATCAGGAAGACCTACCCAAATCTATTGGCCTGTACCTCAAGGTATTAAATCTATACGAAAAGGAAGAGGACATTCAACTCTACTACGAATATAAGGATGAATTGGCCAAGGTGGGCCACTTGTTTCCGTACGACGAACTGATCGAGATCTACCGCATTGGTACCAACTATTGTGTGCAAAAACTTAACCGCGGACAGTCCAACTTCCTGCAGGAACTCTTCGAGTTGTACGAAAAACTGATCGAGATGGAGGTGAAATTCAATCAGGATCTGAACCCCTGGGATTTCCGAAATGCCATTGTCGTTGCCCTGCGACTGGGTCATTACGATTGGACCGAAACCTTTATCAACGAAAATGCTCAGTGGATTCCCGAATCTTACCGGGATAATGCAGTTACCTTCAACCTGGCAACCTTGTATTTTTACCGGCAGGATTACGATCAGGTGATCAAGTTATTGCGCTACGTCGAATACGATGATATCACCTATAACCTCAACTCCAAAACCATTCTCCTCCACACCTATTACGAGACCGACGAGATTGAATCGCTCTACTCCCTGTTCGAAAGTTTCCGGGTGTACCTCAACCGGAACAAATCCATCTCAGAAGCCAAAAAAGCCGACTACAAAAACCTCATCAAATACACAAAGAAACTGACCCGCATCCAGCCGGGAGACGATAAATCACTGCAAAAACTGACCAAGGAGATTCAGGAAACCAAACGTTTGGCATCCCGTAAGTGGCTGGTCGACAAGGTGGAAGAGCTGGTCTGAGACGGCTCCCTCCCTTCGGGCATACCGGCTGACGGCTGACGGCTGACGGCTGACGGCTGACGGCTGACGGCTGACGGCTGACGGCTGACGGCTGACGGCTG
>JASBTH010000515.1 GCA_030148525.1 Saprospiraceae bacterium
ACTGGAGCGTATTCCCTGGTAATCACAACTAATCAACTATGTGGATCTCCTTAATTTTATCCCTGTTTACGGGTCTTTCCAGCTCATCAGTCGACTTGCACAAGTTTCATGTAAGTCGCTGTATGGTCGAATACAACCCCCGGGAGCAAGCGCTCCAGATGAGTATGCATGTATTTCTCGACGACCTGGAATTGGCCCTGGCTGAGCGCGGTGCGGACAGCTTGTATATCTGCACCAAAATGGAAAGCCCCGATGCCGAACACTATCTCGGACGGTACCTGGAAGAGCGGGTACAGTTTTCAATCGATGGTCAACCGGTAACGTTCACCTTTTTGGGTAAGGAAATTAGTGAGGACCTGCAGGCGGTTTGGTGTTACCTGGAGATCACGGATCTGCCTCCCTTCCGGGAAATGACCGTCACCTACGACGTACTACTCGACCTGTACGATGACCAGAAAAACATTATGCACATCGTCGGACCCAATCGGCAGGAAGGTACCCTGCTGTTCCGAAAAGGATACCGCACCGAATCCGTCAACTTCAAATAATTGTCTGTGCGCCACATCTTAATTTTTATCATTCGGATCTATCAGGCTACCTTGTCGCCTTTATTGGGGCACAACAAATGCCAGTACCACCCATCCTGTTCCCATTACACGGTGGATGCCCTCCGGCAGTGGGGACTGTGGAAGGGCTTATGGCTGGGTATGAAGCGCATTGGTCGCTGTCATCCCTGGGGTGGTCACGGATACGATCCGGTCCCTGCTAATCCTGCAAAAACGACAACTATCCATGATTAAACGTCCTCGTCGAAATCGCCAGTCCGAAGCTATTCGCAGCCTCGTGCGCGAGACTCATCTCACTCCGGACCATCTCGTCCAACCCTTATTCCTGGTTGATGGAAAAAATATACGGGAAGATATTCCGTCTTTGCCCGTTAGTCAGCGCCTGTCGGTCGATCAGGTCCTGCGCGAGGTTGAAGAATGCCTCGACCTGGGTGTACGCAGCTTTATGATGTTTCCCGCCATACCGGAGGCCCTGAAAGATGCCACTGCGACCTACAGCTACCACGAGGATAATTTCTACCTGCACGCTGCGCGCCAGGTGAAGGAGCGCTATCCGGAAATTTGCCTGATCAGCGACGTGGCCATGGACCCCTACAGCAGCGACGGTCACGACGGACTGGTCAGAGACGGGGAGATTCTCAACGATGAATCGCTACCGATCCTGGCGAGGATGGGGGTAGCTCAGGCCCAGGCCGGCTTCGACCTGCTCGGACCTTCTGATATGATGGATGGCCGGGTCGGTTTCCTGCGCGAATCCCTGGATGAAGCGGGCTACACCAAGACCGGCATTATGTCCTACACAGCTAAATACGCCAGTGCTTTTTACGGCCCGTTTCGCGACGCATTGGATTCGGCGCCCAAGGCTGGTGATAAAAAGACATACCAAATGGATCCGGCTAACCGCCGGGAGGCCCTGATCGAAGCAAGGCTGGACGAGTCGGAAGGGGCTGATTTTCTGATGGTAAAACCAGCGCTTCACTACCTGGATGTAATAAAATCACTAAAGGACCACAGTTCCCTGCCCATTGCGGCCTATCACGTAAGCGGTGAATGTGCCATGCTGGTGGCTGCCTGTCAGAATGGCTGGCTGGATTACGAGACGGCTATGCCCGAGACGCTGTTGTCCCTGCGGCGCGCCGGTACCGACGCGATTATCACCTATTTTGCCAAGGATTTTGCGCATCAGTTTAAGGCCAGGGAGTGAATTGGAAATTGGAAGTCGGCCTCCTTCACTAAGGCATACGCCCCGTATGGGTTTCGGCGGCCAGGGAAATCGGAAGTATAGTTGAAGATTGAAGACATAAAAACAGTTCGCTTCCAAAAATCGATTCCCCCTCTCCTTTAGAATTTAAGTGGCTCTCCTCACGAGAGCGACACTTTCTCCTAAAAACTGGTCGGCCTTAACTCAGATGAGATAAGGCCGACCAGTTTTTAGGAGAAGGCCCACTGCCTTGTGGCAAAAAAAGAGCCTCAGAAGTTGCACGGCGGGGGGCTATGCACTTCTGAGACCTAAAGGCGACCTAACATAATCGGTTTTGGGATACCCCGTGCGGGGTATCGCGCGGAACGCTGTATCGGAGCGCTAAGCCCCGCGGTTTCTTAGGATATCTTATTGGAGAACAATGTCTTTCTCTTCGATCATTTTGCGGATGTTGATCAGGGCGTAGCGCATACGACCGAGGGCCGTATTAATGCTGACGCGAGTCAACTTGGCAATTTCTTTGAAGCTCATATCCGCGTAATGGCGGAGGATGACGACTTCCCGTTGCTCGGGAGGCAACATATCCACTAATGTCCGCACTTTATCGTGGGTTTGGGAGCGGATGATGTTTTGCTCGGCGTTGGCTTCGGTCGTTTGGAGTACATCGAAGATATCGAAGGTTTCCGTAGGCGACACTTTGGGGCGACGCTTATTGCGACGGAAATAATCCACGCACATATTGTACGAGATTCGCATAGCCCACTGCAGGAATTTACCCTCGTGGTTGTACTTGCCCTTGCGCAGGGTATCGATAATCTTGATGAACACTTCCTGGAAAATATCTTCTGCCAGGCTTTGATCCTTCACAAAGAGGTAGATCGATGTGTAGATCTTTTGCTGGTGACGGTTGAGAAGTTCTTCGAAGGAGCGGTCGTCTCCGTCCAGATAACGAGCAATAAGCTCTTGATCATTTAGCGTAACTTGCATACCTAAATAGCTTTTTTAAATGGGATTAACTTGCTTGAAACTATTTTAAGTGTAGAAGTTTACGCGTATAGACGGATTCGATTTGGTGAGAAATAATAATGTGATTACCCTTCAAATATAAGGGGATTTTTCATTCATGAAAGAGTAGAGCTCCTTTTTTTGCTGACCTTAACACAAGATTAACGACTTTCATAAAATAAAGCTAAACCAATTGTTACATAGGTAGCAGGCCTGTAGAAAGTAGTAAAGCGGTTTTCAGATACGAGGTTGAGGGTTAGGCTGAGTTTGTGGTGATCGGGGGTTGATGAATTGTCGAAAAGGTTCCACGGGGTGACGGGAAAACACTTCTACTGTCGGGTGGATTGCAAAAAAGGGAGATGCCATCTAGGATGGCATCCTAGATGGCATCTCTATTGAGGTCAATAACGTACCATTGAGCATTTTCTACCATTCCATGTGAAGAATACCTGGCAGACACCGTTGAATACACGGTATTGGTCTATAAAAATCATCCGCCCCTCCCCTTCCTTTTTTGCCGAAAGGCTAAAAGCCATACAACTTTATGAAAATGCCGTAGTTATAAGCGGTATACATTACTTTCCTAACCACTTAAGTTCAGGTATATTTGCGCGGATGTAGCCAAAGGCCCCGGTGGGTATCTGTTGGTTTGCGTTCGTACACGTAAAAAATGTTCCGTTCATGCCGGTCGATCTGGAAAACAAACAAGCACAAATCAAGGAAAAAGAGGCACTGCGTAACCACATCCACATTAAGGGTGCCCGGGGCAATAACCTCAAGGATATTGAGCTGAAACTTCCCAAGAACAAGCTCATCGTCTTCACGGGTGTTTCCGGTTCGGGAAAATCCTCCCTGACGATGGACACTTTGTTTGCCGAAGGGCAACGACGATACGTAGAGAGCCTGTCTTCCTACGCGCGGCAATTCCTGATGCGGATGAAAAAGCCGGAAGTAGACTACATCAAAGGCATATGCCCGGCCATTGCCATTGAGCAAAAAGTAAGTACCCGCAATGCCCGCTCCACTGTAGGCACCCTCACGGAGGTATACGATTACCTTCGCCTCCTGTATGCGCGCATTGGTAAGACCTTTTCTCCCGTAACGGGCGACCTGGTCCGCAAACACGAAGTTTCCGATGTCACCGATTTCATTCACGCACAGGAAGAGGGCGCCAAAGTGCAACTCTTCATTCCCCTTCCCTATAAGTATGCCGATCGCCTCTTAGGCCAGGAGCTCAACCTGCTTTTGCAAAAGGGATACACGCGTTTTCGCAATGCCAATGGTGACCTGGCCGACATCCAGGATTTCCTGGAAAGCAAAGATCCCCTGCTGGAAAAGGCAATCGGAGATATTCAGAACAAAGACCTGTTAGTACTCATCGACCGCTTCGTGGTACGCCACAGTGATGATGAGAACAGCCGCCGTATTGCCGATTCCGTACAAACGGCCTTTTACGAAAGTGAGGGCGAATGTGTGGTGGACATCATGGAGGGCGAAAACAAGCCCTTCAATAACCGATTTGAGCTGGACGGTATTACCTTTCTGGAGCCTACCCCACAGTTGTTCAATTACAACAATCCTTACGGAGCCTGCCCGAGCTGCGAAGGTTTTGGGCAAATTATGGGTATCGACGAGGATAAAGTAGTGCCCGATAAATCCATGTCCGTTTACGAAGGCGCCGTAGCCTGCTGGAAAGGTGAAAAGTACGGTCGCTGGCTGGAGCACTTCCTGGACCAGGCTCATAACTTTGACTTTCCCGTGCATACACCTTACCAGGACCTGACGCGGACCGAACGGCGATTGCTCTGGAGGGGGAATACGTACTTCGATGGCATTAATGCCTTTTTCGAGGAACTCCAGGAGAAGTTGTACAAGATTCAGAACCGGGTCATGCTCGCCCGCTATCGCGGCCGCACCCGCTGTACCAATTGTGACGGGGGCCGCCTGCGCGAAGAAGCCACCTACGTAAAGATTAACGACAAAGATATTACCGAACTCATCGAATATCCGATCGATGAGCTGTTGCCCTTCTTTGACGGACTCGATCTTAGCGATCACGATGCGACCATTGCCAAACGTTTGTTACTGGAAATTCGCAATCGCCTGCAGTTCATGCTCGACCTGGGGTTGAATTACCTAAACCTTAACCGGGTCTCCAACTCCCTGAGTGGCGGTGAAACTCAACGCATCAATTTGACGCGCACCCTGGGCAGCAACCTGACAAGCTCCATGTATATTCTCGACGAGCCCAGCGTGGGTCTGCATCCACGGGACACCAATCGCCTGGTTAGCGTATTGAAGTCCCTGCGAGACCTGGGGAATACCGTGATTGTCGTAGAACACGAGGAAGATGTGATCCGCTCGGCCGATTACCTGGTTGACGTTGGTCCCAAAGCGGGTATTTTCGGAGGGGAAGTGGTTTTCGCCGGCCCCTACGACACCATCCAATCCGATGCGTCCAATAGCCTTACGGCAAAATACCTGAGTGGCGAAATGGAAATTCCGGTGCCAGAAAAGCGGCGCCCGCTGCACGAATTCATTGAGTTAAAAGGGGCCCGCCAACACAACCTGAAAAACATCGACGTGCGGTTCCCGCTGAACGCACTGACGGTTGTATGCGGTGTTTCCGGTTCGGGGAAAACCACCCTGGTCAAGCAGATCCTCTACCCGGCTCTTAAAAAAATGAAGGGCGAGAATTACAGCAAATCACCCGGTTTGTTCAATGGCTTGTCTGGTGACCTCGATACCGTTACCGAAGTAGAAATGGTGAGCCAAAATCCCATTGGTAAATCATCGCGGTCCAATCCGGTAACCTACGTAAAAGCCTACGATGCCATACGTTCCCTGATGGCCGACCAACAGCTTTCCAAGATCCGCGGATTCAAGCCCAAACACTTCTCTTTCAATGTCGACGGCGGGCGTTGTGATGCCTGTAAGGGCGAAGGGGAACAGGTTATCGAAATGCAGTTTCTGGCCGACGTTAATCTGGTTTGTGAAGTTTGTGAAGGCAAGCGCTTTAAGCAAGAGGTGCTGGATGTGACCTATAATGATGCTTCCATCTTTGATATTCTCAATCTGAGTATTGATGAGGCCATGGAATTCTTTGGGGAAGTACCCGAAGTGGTCAATAAGCTCAAGCCACTGCAGGATGTCGGTCTGGGTTATGTGAAGCTCGGGCAATCCAGCAGCACCCTGTCGGGAGGGGAAGCCCAACGGGTCAAACTGGCTTCCTTTCTGGGTAAAGAACGCAGCACGGAGCACATCCTCTTCATCTTCGACGAGCCTACCACCGGCCTACACTTCCACGATATCCGACGCCTCTTGGATGCGATGAACGCTCTGGTAAATCAAGGCCATACGGTGTTGATCGTAGAGCACAACATGGAGGTCATTAAGTCGGCCGATTACGTAGTTGACCTGGGTCCGGAAGGCGGTAAGCACGGTGGCGAACTGCTGTTCCAGGGTCGCCCCGAAGATCTGGTCAACGTCGAAAGATCATACACCGGTCAGTACCTGAAGGAGAAGTTGGGGTAGAACCGACTTCGCCAAGGGTAATTTCGTTCACTCCAAAGGAAGTTGTTGCTCCTTTTTTGAGTTGTTCCCCGGTATTGGAATGATCAATGGTCAGTGCTAAGTGCTCAATTTCCATTTTGGGTATTGAATAAAAGGAAGGCTGTGCCCCCCCTCCCGTGAGTCGTCTACCGTTTATCGTGAACCGTCCTCAACACCCTCCCGTGAGCCGTCTACCGTTTATCGTGAACCGTCCTCAATACCCTGCCTACTTCTTTCCTGTAGACTGAAAAAGTAGCCAAATCCCGGTGCCCTCCCCCATCGATGCGCACAAACCGATCGGTCGGTTTCAGATACTTGGTGAGTTGCATGGCATTCCGGAAAGGCACTATGCGATCGCTGGTACCTTGTAGTATCAAAACGGGTATTCGCACTTGCTGTAAATATTGATAGGTTGGGAATGCAAAGCGAAAGCGGAATGCTTTTGGCAAGAAGGGATAATATGAAAAAAACAGACTCTTCATTCCTGAAAACGGAGTTTCCAGTATCAGATAATCGGCAGGAAACCGGGCTGCTATCCGGGTGGCGAAGGTCGACCCCATAGATCGTCCGTAAAGGACCAATGGCACATCGGGCAACTGCTGGCGCACCCATTGGTATAC
>JASBTH010000248.1 GCA_030148525.1 Saprospiraceae bacterium
GAAGGGGGTGGTTTCCCCACAACGTTTCAGCAGTGATTTGACTCTCTCCAGGTTGTCGATCAAATCATCCTGAATAGCCTTGTTACGAATATTGGAAGAGTTGACAATGTCCGCCTGACCATAAAGTGGGTGGACATCCGAAAAAATAATGGGTTCCATACTCCCCATGCCATCATTAGCCTCCCGTTTTTCCATTAAATTATACGAGGCCTCGATGAAACGCCATTCCAGGCTAGGATGAACATCCGTAAATTGTTCCCGGATGATGGCTTCGACCTGGTTATCTATTTCTTTTCTGCTGCGCTCCACGGCCATACTGAACAGGCTCAGTAGATCTTTAAACCTGAGTTCGACAAAGCTGTGCATGGCATAAGGCCGGGGAGAACCAATCTCCAGCAAGCCAATTACCTGATCGTATTTATTGAACAACGGGGCAACGATGATGGACCGAATACCTTTGTCCAGCAACCCCTCTTCGATGGGCGTCGGCTGGGCCAGGGTTTTAAGATCTTCAATCAGTAAAACCTCCCGGTACCGACAGGCTTTTTCATAGATGGAATTTTGGTTGGCCGCCCCCAGCAATTGATCCATTTCTTCGGCCAGGAAGTCAAAACGAATTTTGTACTTATGAGCGACCGTGTTCTCTATCGGATAATCGATTGCGGTCAGACCAAGGCGAAGATCCTTCATTTTAAAGAACGTCTGTAACAAACCTTCCAGCGTCTCTATATTGCGCTGATTGACGATGGCCTCCTTGCGCAGTAATTGTTGCTTGATGCGGGAAAGGGCTTCCTCTTCCGTAATCTCGAGCATGGAGTTAATGGTGAAACCATGGAATTCGAAGTGATCAGCCGGCATGGCCCTCAGCCAAAGATCTGTATCGTAGATGTTACTGAGCAGGTTATTGATATCATCCTGCGATAGGGGTTTTAGCGGTTTGGTGGCCTTGATATCAACGAATGAGGTATCCATTTTCAACTTGAAGAACCGTTGAATCTTACTTTCAGGATAAGTGACCGAGATGGAAAAGGGAGGTTCAATATCTATATTTTGCCCGTAGAAGCGATTCAGGACCAACACACAGGCGCCCACCAGGGTGGCACAATACATAAGTTGCGGGTCGCGGTTGATCTCGTACTGGACATTGTGATTGTCGTTCAGCTCCTGCAAGGCCGGAGTCATGTAAAAGGCATTTAGCTGAAAAGGGATCGACAGCTTGGCGAGGGTGTGATCCTGGGAAACGGGGGGTAACACCGAATTGATCAAAAAATTAACGAGCGGGCGGTTTTCATTTAGGAGGTTGGGATCGGTAACGGGCCCCATCAGTTCGGGCATTTCATTTAGTCGCTTCAGGACGGACTCCCCTTCCGTGACGAACTCAAAAAGGTTTTTCTCCCGGGCCGTTTTTGTCATCTGGTTGATCAGAGGCCGAAAACTTAAGTAGGTGGGAAAGGGAACTTTACCAATTCCAATTTCCTGGTGTAGCTTTTTACCCCCATCTGACAGGTCCGGGGGGTTGAAGCGAATACCGGATATAGATGTCTTCTCCATGTGACTAGAACTCATTCGCAATGAATGGAATATACGTTGTACTCCGTTAAAAATCTATTGTCAAACAAACAGAAAAGAAGACCGTATAGTTTTAGGTCTGAGGTTCAAAGGGAAGGGAGAGGGCAGGAGAGGATGGGGATGGTTGTCGGAATTGCTGATAGAGAGCTGCTGTCTCCATTATCGTTTCGGCCAGAGGTCGATAAGAAAAAGCCAGTTCTTCCAGTGAACGGCTGTTGTCATAATAACACGTACGTCCCGATTGGCGAGCTGTTTCCCTGGTTAAAAAGGGCCTGCGGCCGGAAAGTCTTGTAAAAAGGGAGGACAGGCGCCAGGCGATGCCCGACATCCACGGGCGTACCGGAATATCCGGTGGCCGTTGTTCCAGTTGTCGGGCAATTTGTGCGAAAAATGCCCGATAACTCAGGTGGCCTGCGTTGGCAATGTAACGCCTGCCGGTTTTGTGTTCCTCCATAAGCAGCACCAACAGGTGCACCACATCCCGAACATCAACAAAACCACTATTACCCATGGGGTACAAGCGCCAACCCTTGCCTATGAGTGGGAAAAAACGGGACGGCCCCCGCTCCCAATCTCCACCGCCCAAAATAATGGAAGGGTTTAGTATAGAAACCGAAAGACCCTCGGCTTCACCACGCCAGACTTCCTGCTCTCCCTGGAATTTGCTGATGGCGTAGTTGGTCAGCCAGGGGCTGCGTTCCCAGGGCGTTTCTTCGGTAATGGTCTGCTTATTGCGACTCCGGCCCAGAGCGGCGACTGAACTCACGTGAATGAATTGATCAATACCCGCTTCCAGGGCAGCGTTGACCATGTTAGCCGTTCCTTCTACATTCGTGCGAAATAGAGCCGGAGCCAGGCGGGCTTCAAAGGAAACAAGGGCTGCACAGTGAAAAACAATGGAAACGCCCTGCATAGCATCCTCCAAAAAGAGGGGATCGAGCACATCACCTTCTACCCACTCTACGTCCTGAGCGGCGTTGCCAACTAAAGAAAGATCACTGGTCGATCGACGCATTGCCCGAATATTCCGGTATCCTTGTTGAAAGAGGAACCGGATTAAATACGAACCAACCAGGCCGGTAGCACCGCTTATCAAGATAGGGGTATGGCAGTTCGTGGTAGGCATATAGTGGTTGTGGCTATTGGCAACAGGCCAGGGTGTCCTGACCGGTAATTTACTGTTCTTCGCTGAGCGTCATGGTGTACTCAGCCACGGCCTTGATCTTTTCTTCATTGAGCAGTGCTTTAAAACCAGTCATGGTATTGCGGCCATTCGTGATCACCGGTATGCGCTCCTCAACGGAAAGGGTGGATTCGGTCAGGTTGGCAGCCCCGCTGGCGCCCATGTCTCCGTACAATCCGTGACAAGTAACACAGTACTGCTTGTAAATTTTTTCACCATCTGCTGCGGCAACAGGCTCCGAAGTGGAGTCCGATGAATCAGATGACGTATTCGTCGTATCATCACCACCGCCACCACAGGCAATGATCATGGAAGAAATGCAAAGAAAAGCGAGTAACTTTTTCATTCAGTGAACAGGTTTGTAAGTTATGCAGTCGTGAAGGTTGGGTGCCTTCTTAAAAAGCAAAGGTATAACAAAATCTGGTGTCAGAGGTTGAGGGTAAAGGGCATTTCCTGACCACACTGGTTCGGCCAAAAAATGTATCTTTAAATTTATCTGCTGATCGGATTTTACGGTGTGTTGATAGAAAAAAACGTGCTGGGCAGAACGAAATACGTCATCTTCTCATATTAAGATTAAATAACAGTCAAACAACATATAATGAGCCAACCAAGCAACAAACGTCCGAACCAAGGACGATTACTCACTACGGGGATTATCATATTCATTTCCCTGATTGTCATTCTGATCTTTTCTAATGCCACTTTCCTGACCATTCAGGCCGGTGAACGCGGTGTCCTGTTTAAGCGATTCGGCGGTGGACTAGAGAAAGAAAAGATCTACAAGCCAGGCTTTCACGTAGTAGCTCCCTGGAACACGATGTTCGTGTACGATGTACGTGAAAAGCAATTGGAAGAATCCATGTCCGTACTCTCAAGCAATGGTTTGAACATCAAACTGGATGTGACCGTTCGTGTGAATCCCGGCTACAATAATATTGGTGAATTGCACGAGCAATTTGGGCGGGACTATATGAATTCACTGGTGCGACCGGAAATACGCTCATCCGTTCGTAAAATAATCGGTCGATTCAATCCGGAGGAATTGTATTCTACCCGTCGTGATGAAGTGCAGGGGCTGATCTCCAATGATCTGGATAGCGTACTGCGGAAAAACTTCGTAGAAATGAAAGCTGTTTTGATCCGCGATATCGTACTGCCCGAAAAGGTCCGTACAGCCATCGAAGAGAAAATTGAGGCTGAACAGTTAGCTCTGAAATACGAATACATACTGGATCAGGAGCGTAAGGAAGCCGAGCGCCGGATCATCGAAGCCGAAGCTAAAGCGGAGTCCAACCGCATTCTGAATGCCTCCCTGACTCCTAATATACTGCGGGATAAAGGTATTGAAGCCACGCTGGATCTGGCCAATTCATCCAATTCCAAGGTCATTGTCGTCGGTAGCGGGGATGATGGTTTACCACTGATACTGGGCGGGAATTGATCATTGGTATAGGGTAGTAGGTATTGTGTACCTGGTACCGTACCTACTACCCTATACCACACCTCACATTAAATATTTCAGGCGATTCAGCAGAGCCTCCCGGTTTCGCCTACTGATTGGTGCTTCCTTCCCTTCAAAAAGCACTACCTGGTCGTCCAGATTGATCGTCTTTATCCGGGAAATATTTATCAGGTAGCTGCGATGTGACTGAAAAAATACCTGTGCATCCAATTGGTCCCGGACTTGTTTCAGCGACATGTGCACGATGTATCGCTTTTCGGGCAAGTGCAGGTAGCAATGCTTGTCATCCGCTTCGACGTAGAGAATGTCCTGCCAGTGGATCTTTTCCAGTCGATTCCCCATCTTCACGAATACATGATCTCCTGACACCAAACCGGAATCCCACTTTTGGGTACCCCCACCTTTATCCGCAGTCCCCGGTTCTGCATCTTGCAGGGCCAGCTCCATGGCTCGTTGTAATTGCAGATCCGAAAAAGGCTTTACGATGAACTGAATTCGCCCGGTCCGGCTGGCCCGCCGAAAGGTCATATCATCAGTCATGGACGTAATGAAAACCACCGGAATATGCGGATACACTCTCCGGATCTCCTGAGTCAGCTCAATGCCGTCGTAATCGCCCTGGATATGTACATCCATTAACAAAATATCGGGTGGGTTTTTGGATACTACCGCCAACGCATCCACGCTATTGTCAGCTATGCCCAGACAGGTATACCCCATCTTTTCAACCAGCATTTCCAGCTGATCGGCATACAGATCTTCGTCTTCAACAATCAGGATGTTCATGCAGGGTAATGCTTAATTTTTAGGGACTAATTTTTAATTGAACCACAAGGGCACTAAGGAGCACAAGATTATGGATGTAAGTTGCCTTAAAAACAGATGGTATCCAATGTGCTGATTACCAGATGTCTGCATCCCAGGACAGGCAAATCCAAGTCTCTACGACATGGCGATTAGCCCAACTGACAGACTTCAAAAACCTCAATCGTAGCAATTAAAAATCAAAAATTAATAATTCAAAAT
>JASBTH010000249.1 GCA_030148525.1 Saprospiraceae bacterium
CCTCATACCTCAAAACTGATACTATGGTAAATCATCTGACAGATAATGAAATTGACGACTTACGTCAAAAATTACAGAAAAACCTGGATCGTACGCGGGAAAATATAGAGCGACTCAGCGGTCGACTCTCCGAAGACACCACCGACCCAAATTACAACCAAAACTACGGAGATACCGGGATGCGCACCCAGGATGCAGAGCGCGTTGCAGAGCTTTTGGAACACGAAAAAATATTTCTAACGGAATTAGAGCAGGCGATATCTCGTATTGAAAACGGAACGTACGGCATTTGTGAAGTAAGTGGACAGCCCATTTCTAAAAAACGACTGTCCGCTAAACCTACGGCTACAACCACCATTGAAGTGGCCAAGAAAGAAGGGTAAGAAAAGCTATTTCCTTCAAAGGAGCGAATAACAGCATTCGCTCCTTTTTGTATTTTACAGGAAAACCAACGTTAAACTATGGAAGCATTTCTGACCGATCTGCGAGCACTGGCTGATGATTATTACCTCGCAATGGTCGACCTGATTCCCCGGTTGGTCATGGGGCTGCTCTTGTTCTTATTGTTTTTGTTTGTGGCGAACCGCACCCGTAAGTTCAGCCGCAGGCGACTTCATGAATACCTGGAAGACCCACTGCTGGCTAATTTTCTGGGGCAAGCCATTCGCTATTCTTTCATTTTGATTGGCCTGATCGGAGCGTTGGGTATCCTTGGTCTCGGCAAAGCGGCCAGCGGACTTTTGGCAGGTGCTGGTCTCGGTGCGTTTATTCTTGGTTTTGCTTTTAAAGATATTATCGAGCACTTCCTGGCGGGTATTCTCATGGCTTTCAAACGGCCATTCCGCATCGGTGATGTAGTTAAACTGGGCGATATCCAGGGTAAGATCGTGGGCCTCACCATTCGCGATACCCAGGTTAAGACCTTTGATGGGAAAGATGTATACATACCGAATGGAGTCATCCTCAAAAATCCTATTGTAAACTTCACCATCGACGGGTTTCTTCGCGACGATTTTGTGATCGGTTTGGATTACGGTGCCGACTGGCCGGTCGCCCGGGAGGTCATTAAGGAAACCCTGGCAGCTATTCCCGGTATTTTACAGGGCGAAAAAGCTCCGACGGTTATAGTAGATGCACTGGCTACCTCCACCCTCAATGTGAAGGTATTCTTCTGGATCAACACCTTCGATCCGAGTGTCTCGGGCCTGAGTGTGAAATCACGGGCCATGTGGGAATGCATTAAGGCCCTCGAAGCCGCTGGTTTTTATCTGCCCGCCGACATCCTGGAGGTTAAATCGTACCCGGATAGCTCGATCGTGACTTCTGTGACCAAGGGTAATTGAGGGACTTCTGCGACCACAAGTGTTGCTGAGACTGGAGCGACTACAGTGAACGAAGAGACCGAAGTGACAGAAGAGATTGAAGGGACTGGAGGGATTCGCCTTGGCCTGGCTGCTTTGGTTGTTCACGGCTGCTGTGTCTTTCCTCTTGATTGCGTAGTGCGTAGTGCGTCGAGACTGGGAGCGACTTTAGAAAACGGAGAGAACGAAGAGACTCGCCTGAGTCGGGCTGCTTTGTTTTGCTTTAGGCTATTGGATATTTGCTCTTAATTGCATAGTGCGTGGAGCGTCGAGGGTGCCACGGAAGGACAAAGAACCATCGCGATCCATTGTGCTCACTTCGTGAAAAAGGCCTTTTCTTTACCACTGAAGACTGGATTTTCCTACTGAATATATTGTTTCGGTCTCTGATTCTACAACACATGAATCCGCAAGGCTCAACGCACCACGCTCAATGCTCTGCGCGTCCAAGAGCAATGGAAAGAAACAAGAAAAACCACTGTTAAACAGAGCAAAGAACCACCGCCCTAAGCAATAGACCACAGAGCCCTTCAGTCTCTCCCAGTCCCTGCGTTCCCTTCAGTCTCTCCCAGTCCCTGCTTTCACTTCATTCCCACTCAAATGACCCCTGCAATCCTTCCAGGGCGTGTGGGCCTACCTGCACATTAAATGTACCCGGCTCCGTTACAAAGGTACCATCGGGCTGGTAGTAGCCTAACTCTTTTGGCGTAAGCCGGAAAGTTACGGTCTGTGCTTCGCCGGCGGATAATTCGATCTTTTCAAAACCCTTCAATTCGCGAACCGGACGTGCATAGGTGGCGGCCGGATCATGGATGTACAATTGCACCACTTCTTCGCCGGTGCGGTTGCCGGTGTTCATTACTACCACTGACACCTCAACCGCGTTCGGATCCGTATCATCGATCTGTAAAGCACTGTAAGCAAAGGAGGTGTAGCTGAGTCCATAACCAAATGGAAAGAGCGGTGTGTTCTTTTCATCGATATAGTGTGTCCAGAAAACATTATTCTCTTGGTTAGTTGGTCGGCCCGTGCTGAAGTGGTTATAGTACAGGGGAACCTGGCCAACACTTCTTGGGAAGGACATAGGCAGGTGTCCGCTTGGGTTGTAATCACCGTATAAAACTTGCGCGATGGCATTACCGCTCTGACTCCCCAGCTGCCAAGCCTCAATTATGGCGGGGATATTCTCTGCTGCCCAGGGCAAAGCAAGGGGACGGCCATTCATGAGCACCAATACGATATTCGGATTCACAGCATGAACGGCTTCCAGTAATTCCTGTTGCAAGCCCGGCAGACCGATGTCGGTGCGGCTGCGGCCTTCTCCGCTCATAAATCCGTGTTCGCCGAGCACCATGAGCACTACTTCTGCTTCTTTAGCGGCGGCCACAGCTTCTTCCATTCCGGAACGGTCAGATTCATTGACCTCGACTTCGGTCACAAAGGAGGGATTGCCACGCCATAATGCAGGCCCCTGAGCGTAACTCATATTGACTTCGTAAGCTGCTAATCCTTCGATCACACTGACCGCTGTACCATCATCGGAGCCGATGCGCCAGCTGCCTAACGGGCTGGTTTTATCGTTTGCCAACTGCCCAATTACAGCTACCTTTTGATCGTTCCCGGCCAACGGCAGCAGGTCATCTTCGTTTTTCAGCAGTACGATAGACCGCTTGGCCATATCCAGCGCAATCTCCTGGTGCTTTTCATTATACAGTAGCTCTTCCTCGCGCTCGTTATCGCAGTAGGCGTAAGGATCATCGAAGAGCCCCAGTTCAAATTTGGCTTTCAGAATGCGGTATACGGCATCGTCGATCAAAGCTTCGTCAACGGCTCCGGTCTCGACTAATTCCTCCAGATGCTTTACGTAGGCATAGGATTCCATATCCATATCGGATCCGGCGATTGCGGCTCGCCGGGCTGCTTCTTTCAAGTCGCCGGCAGCACCGTGGAAAGCAATTTCCTTGATGGAGCCCCAGTCTGACACGACAAAGCCATCGAAATTCCAGTCACCCTTTAGGATATCCCTTTGCAGAAAAGCATCCGCGGTTGCGGGCACTCCGTTCAAAATATTAAAAGCATTCATGAAAGTACCTACTCCGGCCTCAGCTGCGGCCTTGAAAGGCGGAAGGATGACGTTGTGCAGGGTGTATGTTCCCACATCGACGGTGTTGTAATCTCTTCCTGCTTCCGCAAAACCATAACCGGCGAAGTGTTTGGCGCAAGCCAGGAGCGTATTGGTGGCTGACAGATCATCCCCCTGAAATCCGCGGACCCTTGCTGCCGCAATCTTGCTACCCAGAAAGGGATCTTCACCCGCACCTTCCATCACGCGGCCCCACCTGGCATCGCGATAAATATCGACCATGGGGGCAAAGGTCCAGTTCAATCCGGTAGCAGCTCCTTCCGTAGCAGCCATACGAGCCGATTGTTGAATAGCCTCCAGATCCCAACTCGCTGCTTCCGCCAAGGGGATCGGGGCCAGCGTTTTATAGCCGTGGATGACGTCCGAAGCGAAAATCAGGGGAATACCCAGACGAGAGTTTTCGACCACCACTTTTTGCATTTCCCGCACCTCGTCGACGCCGCGTACATTAAGTACGGAGCCCACCTTTCCGGAGGTGAGATGTTCGTATTTCAGACGGGCGTCACCAGCTGCCGGAGCCGGTCCAGTTGCTTCGTAAAAGCCATTGTATTGATTCATCTGGCCTACCTTTTCGGCCAGAGTCATACGACTCATCAACTCGCGAATCTTGGCGTCCATATCCGTTGTTTGGGCACATATCAATAGTGGACTGATGCATACCAGTACCATGGTAAAATAGAAGCGTATCATACCTGCTTTTTTTGTGAATAGGGCCTTATATTGGTAGGGAATGCGAAAGCTAGGGGTTTTTTCCCGTAATTATGAAAGCTAAGGGCTAAATAATGAATCAGGCTTAGAGCTGTTTCAGGTCACACCTTCACCCTTCAAAACCGGTTCACCAGTCTCGCAGCCAGTTTTGCTGTTTGCTGATCCCGATCGTAGGTGGGGTTGAGTTCACAGATGTCTACTGCCGCGAGTTTGGGGTGTTGTGCCAGGAAATCGATGACCGGCACCAGTCTGTCTGGTGAACAGCCTAATGGATTGATAGCGCTAACACCGGGAGCGTAAGCCACACTGAACACATCCAGGTCGATAGACAGATACACTACATCAACGTGTTGTTCCATCCTTTTTACCTGCGCTATTGCCTGTTCCCAGCCATTAGGTTGATTGATTATATCCTGGCTTACCCATTGCACGTGATGCCGCTGGGCCGTTTCGAAGAGGGTAGGGGTGTTGGCTGCTTCTTCCAGGCCAAGTACCAGATAAGCGGTTTTTCCGGGTACATCGTCCAGCATTTGCATGAAGGAGGTTCCGGAATTAGCTCCTTGCCCGTAAGTCCGCAAGTCGAAGTGGGCGTCGAGATTTACGACTCCAATGACCGATTCACGGCCTGCCCAGGCACGTATCCCCCGATAGGTGCCGAAGGCTGTTTCGTGCCCGCCTCCGAGTACAATAGGGCGCCCTCCTTGCTCCAGAATGACTTGCACCCCCTTGCCCAGTTGTCGCTGGGCTTTAGGTAATTTTTCTTCAGGGCACAGAACATCTCCGGCGTCGTATGGAGGATCACCCCCGTGGAAAGCTACAGGAGCTAACGCCTTTCGCAGGAGCCGTGGCCCTTCCTGGGCACCTGTCCGGCCTTTGTTGAGGCGCACTCCTTCATCGCTGGCAAACCCAAGCACAACGGAAGACCCTTCGAGGGGATGCGGATTGTCCAGGTCATACCCCTGAATAAGCTGGTGCCAGCGTTCGGGGCGTTCGGTGTCGGCGCGACCTTTCCAGAGATCCTGGTCGAATGTCTGGTAGTATTTCTTTTTCATGATTTAGAGCGTGTTTATGCGTCGGCCGGACTTCCAAATGGCCCCGGGCTGCAGCTGTCCCTGATGATACAATATTTCCCGAAAATCAGCCGTGGGAAAGGCAGCTATATCAGCCAACATACCTTCCCCGAGTATGCCGCGGTCGGTGAGCCGTAAAGCCCTGGCCGCCCGTGTGGTGATACCCGCGAACACTTCGGCGTGCGACAGCTTTTCGTAAGCGCCCAGCAGGGCGGCCTGGGTAAGTAAATCGCCCATGGGCCCCGAGCCAGGATTCCAGTCGGAAGCAATGGCCAGACAGCAACCGGCATCCAGCAATTTTCTGGCCGGCGCAAAGGGAATCCCCAGGCCCAGTGAAGCGCCAGGAAGTACCGTTGCTACTGTATTACTATTGGCCAGGCGCTTCATATCGGCGGGCGTACTCGCTTCTAAATGATCGGCACTGACTGCCCCGGCTTCCACGGCAACACTGCTTCCTCCCGTTGAGAATTGATCGGCGTGAACGGTCAGGTCAAACCCCATCGCCCTTACTTTTTTGGCGAAAGCCATGGCCAGAGCTGCATCGTAAGCGTGTTCATCCACAAAGATATCGGCCCTGGTAGTCAGCTGTTCGGCTTGGACCACTGGAAAGAACTCTTCGTATAGGGTGTCGAGATAAGCTTCCGGCCTTTCGGCAAAAGCCGACGGGATGATGTGCGCGGGCAGAGCAGTGGGAATAATAGTGGCCCGGGTCTTCCGGGCGGCTTCCTGGATAATGCGCAGCAATCGCAATTCCTGGGCTACCGATTGACCGTAACCGCTCTTTACCTCGATGGTGGTGATGCCCTTGCACAGCAACTGATTGGCTCGAGCTACCGTCGATTGAAGCAAGATATCATCTCCTGCTTTCCTGGTTTGAGCGACTGTGTCGTGGATACCACCGCCCCGGGCGGCAATCTCCTGATAGGACACCCCCGCAACCCGCAGGGCGTAGTCCCGGGCCCGGGAACCGCCCCAGCACAGGTGGGTGTGTGTGTCGATAAGTCCGGGCAGAGCTACCCAGTCTCCTTCTAAGCGATCCACTTCTGCATCAGGATGGGCTCTGCGCAAGTCATTAAATGGGCCAATTCCCCGGGTATATCCATCCTGGTCAATAAGGATACCCCCGTTGCGAATTACCGGCAATTGGTCATCAGAAAGGGGACCGTTAAGGGGCAGGTTTCGCATGGTCAGTAGCTCGCTAAAGGGGCCGATTAGGTGTTGCATAGTTCATTATTTTAAAAGAATCCCGTTTTCTTCTCCACAAGTCACCGCTTCGTCATAGCCGGCATCGGCGTGACGGAAAATACCCATAGCGGGGTCGTTGTGCAGACACCGGCGCAGACGACGAGCTGCCCCTTCCGTACCGTCGGCAAGGATGACCATCCCCGCGTGCTGGGAATATCCCATGCCTACGCCCCCTCCGTGGTGAAAGCTGATCCAGGTGGCACCGCCGGCTGCATTGGACATCAGGTTGAGCAGAGGCCAATCGGATACCGCATCGGTGCCGTCTTTCATACCTTCGGTTTCCCGGTTGGGAGAAGCGACCGAGCCGCAATCCAGGTGATCTCTTCCGATGACGATGGGCGCCTTTACTTTTCCGGTAGCCACCAGGTTGTTAAAGATCAAACCGGCTTTTTCCCGTTCTCCCAGCCCCAGCCAGCAAATGCGGCAGGGTAAACCCTGAAAAGCCACCTTTTCACGGGCCTGATCCAGCCAATTGATCAGGTGTTCATTGTCGGGGAAGGCATCCTTCAGCGCCTGGTCGGTTACGTATATGTCCTCGGGATCGCCGGAAAGAGCTGCCCAACGAAAAGGTCCTTTGCCTTCGCAAAATAAGGGCCGGATGTATTTGGGAACGAAGCCTTCGTAGTCAAAGGCATTGGCTTCTCCGCCCTGACGGGCAAATTCCCGCAGGTTGTTACCGTAGTCAAATACTATGCTGCCCCGGTCCTGCATCTCCAGCATTAAACCTACGTGACGGGCCATTGACTTCAGGGAACGCTCCTCGTAGGCTTTGGGATCTTTTTGCCGTAAGGCTTTGGCTTCTTTTAAGCTCAAACCGTGTGGTACATATCCATAGACCGGGTCGTGAGCACTTGTCTGGTCGGTCAGGACATCGGGAATGACGCCATCATCCAACAATTGTTCCAGCGTATCGCCAATATCACCAACCAGTCCAACCGACAGGGCTTCGCCCTTTGATTTGGCATCCAGTACCCACCGTTTGGCCTCTTCGTAATCGTAGGTCATACGGTCGATGTAACGGGTGTCGAGTCGCTTTCGGATGCGGGCCGGATCGACATCTACGCCCAGGAAAGCAGCTCCCGCCATGGTGGCAGCCAGTGGCTGAGCACCCCCCATGCCACCCAAGCCGCCGGTGACGAGTAAGCGGTGGCGCAGGTCGCCGTCAAACTCCTGGCGCCCGCAAGCGGCGAAGGTCTCGTAGGTGCCCTGCAGAATGCCCTGCGTACCGATGTAGATCCAGCTGCCGGCGGTCATCTGCCCGTACATCATCAGACCCCGCTTTTTGAGGTCCTCGAAGTGATCCCAGGAGGCCCAGGCGGGTACGAGGTTACTATTGGCGATCAGAACCCGGGGAGCGTCGGGATGGGATCGCACCACCCCCACGGGTTTACCCGATTGAACCAGTAAGCTGTGGTACTCGTCCAGTTCGAGCAGAGCGCGAATGATGCGTTCCAGCTCTTTGGGGTTGCGGGCCGCCTGTCCGGTCCCTCCGTAGACGATCAATTCCGAGGGGTCTTCGGCTACCTCCGCGTGGAGGTTGTTTAGCAGCATGCGCAAGGGGGCTTCCGTTTGCCAGGATTTAGCGTGGATATTGGTTCCCGTGGGCGGTGTATAGGTTGGGTGTTGGGCGTATTGTTTAATAAATTCCGTAGCGTTCATGACGTTGGTTTTGGAGATTAATTGCTTGTTGTTGGGCGGCTTCGGACAACCACTCCAGGAGGGTTCCCCGGTGGACCCACTCCCAGGCTAGCTGTAATTCTTCCGTAAATGACGTATCGGACTCACGGTGTGGGATCTGCTCCCGCACCCGTGCGTGTACGTAGTCGAGCAGGGGAGAGGAACTCAAGGGGCGGCGGAAATCGAGCCCCTGGGCTGCGTGCAATAGTTCTATGGAAAGAATGTGTTCCAGATTGCGGACAATCTGCCAGGTTTTGCGTCCGCTGATCGATCCCATACTGACGTGGTCTTCTTGTCCCATGGAGGTAGGTACACTGTCAGCACTAGCCGGGAAACAAAGACTTTTATTTTCGGAGACCAGGGCGGCTGCGGTGTACTGGGTGATCATAAAGCCACTGTTGAGACCGGTTTTACGGAGCAGGAGGGGGGGCAGTCCGGGGATCTTTCCTTCCAGTCCCAGATAGATTCGGCGTTCGGATATATTCCCTAATTCGGCGGCGGCCAGGCCGGCGTAATCCAACGACAGTGCAATGGGCTGACCATGGAAATTCCCGCCGCTGATTATAGTATCCTCGTCGATAAGGATGGGATTGTCGGTCACCGAATTCATTTCGGTTTCCAGTACCTCCTTCAGGTGCGACCAGGCCTGGCGGCTCGCTCCGTGCACCTGCGGTATGCAACGCAGGGAGTAGGGATCTTGTACCCGGTTGCAATCGACGTGCGATTGCATGATTTCGGACTTGGCCAGTAAGGTACGCAGACGCTGGGCCACGTAAACATTACCCGGGTGCGGCCGCAGTTTGTGCAGTGCTGCGTGAAAAGGGCGAGCGCTACCCGCCAGGGCTTCCAGGCTCATGGCAGCAACCACATCGGCAGTGTCGAGGCAACGCTGCAGGCCTTCGGTGATGAGCACTCCGTAGGCAGCCATAAACTGGGTGCCATTGATGAGCGCAATGCCTTCTTTGGGGCCTAGTGCGATGGGCTCTCTACCGATCATATCGTACATGCGGCGGCTACTCATAACCTCTCCGCGAAAGGTCACCTTACCTTCGCCGATGAGGGGCAAAAATAGATGAGCCAGTGGTGCCAGATCGCCCGAGGCGCCCACTGAGCCTTTGCGGGGCACCATTGGAAGAATGTCTTCCTCCAGCATCCAGCGGATGTGATTCAGCGTTTCCAGGCGAATCCCGGAATAGCCCATGGCCAGTGCCTGCAACTTTAATATCAACATCAGACGAACGATTTCGGGAGGCAGGGGGTCGCCTACTCCGACGGCATGGCTTACCAGTAGATTATGCTGTAACTGGCGGGCATCAGCCGGAGAGATAAAGGTGGTGCAAAGTGGTCCGAAACCAGTGGTTACCCCATATACCACCTCCTGATTGTCTACCACCCGGTCGACGATGTCCCGGCTGGCCCGGATGCGTTCTATGGTATCTGCATGGAAAACCCCGGTGCGCTCTGCTCGCATGAGTTCCAGAGCGAGCCCAACGGTCAGGTGGTCTTTTCCATAAGCAAAAGTGGGCGTAGGCATAATTGTTTTTATTTGGTCAGGACTGTAAAGGCTGGTACCGTCCGTGCAAGCCAGCTAAGAATATCAGGCCGGGACGAACGGACGAGTAATCCATCAGGTAATTTGTGCTGTGTTTCCCGCAGTAATTGCGTGGCAATGCCCCGTCGGCGGTAGGCCGGATGTACCCAGATCCAGGTAAGCTCTGAGGGCTCGCCGTAGTGCCATTGAATGCCACCGACAATGTCTTCGTTGGAGACGGCCACGGTCAAATCCTTTCCGGCTCCCATCTGGGGCAGAGGAATATCCTGGTTTTGCAGGCTGGAAACTTCGGCTTTCGCCAAATGAATGTCGGTTGTGCGGGCCAGAAGGAGGATGCGCTCCGGAATCGATGGTTTTTGTAACAGCCGATCCAGGTTTTCCAGGACCGAGGTCCAATCCCCGCCGGCTTTCTGTTCCTGATGTAATACCTCATCAAGGGCCGTCCACACGGGCTTAATGCGGGCGAGCAGGGCGCGTCCTTCCTCCGTTAGCGTCAAATCCCGGCGGCGGGCATCGTCGGCGTCCCGCACCAGCGTGAGCAGGCCTTTTTTGCGCAAGCTGGCAGCCATCTGGCTAATGGCCGAATGCGAAAACCCCAGTTCACGGCTGGCGTCCATCATCGACAGCCGCTCGTGCCGGTCTAATAGGTAAAAGAGCGGAAACCAACTCGACTCAAAGGGTATCTCCAGCTGGTGGTACAAGTCTTGTACCATGGCCAAAAAACGATCCCCCAGGGA
>JASBTH010000530.1 GCA_030148525.1 Saprospiraceae bacterium
AGGTTGCCGGTTTTATTATTGTCGAGGCCAGCCATTTGGCTCACCATATTGATCACATTCCCCTGTTTGTTGCCAAGCAAGTGGTTGAGGATGCCCGATCCATTGACCATTTTTTGATTATCGGGCTGGCGCTGTCCGGACAGGAAGCCCATAGCATCCTCGAGGATACTGCCATCGTGGTCGCGCTCGAGGGCGTTTGCCAGATTTTGGGCTTGTTCAGGATTTTTGGCATTGCGGGCCATGGCTCCCATCAGCGCACTAACAGCACCCTCAGCAGCAACGCGCGTTTGTTGCTTGTCGGCACCACCGATCTGTTGGCTAAGTTGGTCGATGAATGAATCGTCATTGAGTTGGCTTTGCAATAAATTCAGGAATTGATTCGACATGATCGTTAACGGTTATTTAAAGTAGATGATTGGTAGGATCGGAATTAGGACGGTGCTTTCTGCCCGTGGTCACATTATGCTACTTTAAGGTAAGGAAAAAAGCTTGGAAAGGGATAAAAAAAAGCAGAGCCGGGGGTTGGACTCTGCACCTTAATGGGATTTGATTGTGGTTGCATCGCTTAGATACAAACATCGACATTAGAGAGATTGCGGTAAAGGTGCAGTTATATAGGCTTTTGCTTTTGCGTTGATTCGTAAAACACCCATATAACGAAGCAGGGGAGGTTTTATTGTGTCGGGGTGGTGATTTTTTACGCGATTGCTTCGTTCTGCTCCGGGTAAAGACTCTTCCTCCTTTCTCCCTCAGGGGCGATCTTTCGGTGAATGCAATCATCTTTTCGGGAGAAAGGAGGAAGGGCTATTGCGCTGGTCATTTTCCGATTCCTTTGCAGAGTACTTAGCTTTCGGGGGAGAGGGGGGCTGCGATCGTTCTTTGATAGTTAGGCTCTACGCTCTATGCCCGAAGCTCCACGCAATCAAGGGCAAAGATCAAGGGGAACGCATCAAAGCTCGGGAATAGGAGCAACTCGGTCTCTTTGGTCCCAGCGCCCTTAGTCTCCATCTTTACCCTCATCCTAGCCCGGACGTTATCAGGTTCCCTACATGAACAGAGTAATTCTAAATAGACAAAATTCTGTATGGAGCGACCTTTAGATCGTACCTAACGGCACTCTTGGGCATCTTGCTGCTCACTCCGCACCGGCTGACGCCGGCGCTTATATAAGTGTCGTGCCTAACGGCACTGGTACAAATATACCGCTTCCGACAAGGTTTGGGCTTTGCCAAACCTTGTCACGCGGGTATATACTCGACTCGAAGTGGTTTGGGACACCAAACCACTTCGTTGTCGGTATAGAAGTAGAAAATGATTTTAGGGTCGCAAATATCCCACCGCTAAAGCGGATGGGCTTATGGTTCGATTTCAATGGTCGCCGAAGCAGGTATGAGCTAACGATGACCGACTTCCCAATTTCTGCCTGGAAAGAAATCGGTTTATTCCTGATCAAAAAGGTTTTCAGGCAGAAATTGGGAAGAGTCCACCCCGTCCCTCCGAACCAATCCACGTTCTTTCCGTATACGTACACAATCTGTTAATCAACATCATTTTCAATAAAGGTGTTGTAAAAAATGTATTTTGCCTTACGGCAAAAAAAGGAAACCGTACATCCCGAGACCGAAGAATACCTGTTAATTGTGATCAAACCGCTAGCTATGTACACCCGCTTTACGCTGACCCTTATCTGCCTGATTTTCACAACGGCTGTCTGGTCAAACAACGATCGTGAGCTCAACGATGCCGCTATTACCGAACGGATCGAGCGGATGGAAAGTGAGATCGTACGGCCTCGCTACGATAATGTGGTACGATCGTACCTGCGCACGTATACCATCCTGGACCGGGGGAAGGCCGAACGCATTCTGGGACACCAGCTGATGTACTTTCCCATCTTCGAAGAATACCTGGATCGCTACAATTTGCCGGATGATCTGAAATACCTGGCCGTTGTCGAATCCGGACTCATCCCCGACGCTCTGTCGCGGGCCGGTGCCAAGGGCCTGTGGCAGTTTATGGAGCGCACCGGAGAATATTTTGGTCTGACCGTCGACGATACCATTGATGAGCGCTGCGATGTATATAAATCGACCAAGGCGGCCATGGAATACCTGGATCGCCTGTACAAACGCTTCGATGACTGGGAATTAGCCATTGCAGCCTACAACAGTGGGGGCGGACGCGTGAGCCGGGCCATGAAACGCGCCCGCAGCAAAGACTTCTGGACCGTCAAGAACTACCTGCCCCGCGAAACGCGAAATTACGTTCCGGCCTTTATTGCTGCGACCTACCTGATGAAATACTACGAGGCCCACGATCTGGAGCCCCGGTACCCTCATCTCGATATGCAACTCACCGGTCGGTTGAATGTGCAACGTGAGCTTCATTTCTACGAGGTCGCTCAGGCAACGGGGCTGCCCATCGATCTGATCGAGTACCTGAATCCGGCCTATCGCAAAGGGTTTATTCCCAATTCCCGCAATGGTATGCCCCTGGTAGTGCCGCAGCGGGTAATGGACAAAATGCAGTACTTCCTCGATCACATCGATTCCGATGAGCAACTGCGCAATGAGGTGTACAGTACGCCGGTCTTCCATTCGGTACCGGGGGCCGAGCTGGATCGCGCCTACGCCCCCTTGTCCTACATCCTACAGCCGGGCCAAACGATGCACCAGTTGGCGCTAAGCCTGGGCTGCACGGTGCAGCAGTTATTCGTCTGGAATCAGATCACGCCCGAACAAGTGCGACCCGGCATGGAACTGATCGCCTACCGTCCGCAAATCGAGCAGGTGGAACGCGAGCGCGCCAGCTTCTACGCATCCACTATGTTGCCCGGACGAGCATACCAGGGTGCCTTGAAATCTATGGGCTTGCAAGGGAATATCTACGAGGAAAAGATCAACCGCTTCCTGTATCAGGGGGATTACCTCTTCTTCTGGGTAGAGCGGGACATGAACGCTCACGAACTTTCCGAAATGCTGCCCGGCATCAGTATTCACGACATCATGCGCCTCAACGGATTCGAATCCGCCACCAGAAAGCTGAAGCCGGACGATAAGGTGAAGATTAAGCGGAGGTAGCCTTTGACGGCTTACGATTAACGGCTTACGGTAGACGGGACCGAGGAGCGCTGATCCTCTGGATCGCGCACACGGTATCGCCCTATGAAAGCACAAATTCCATCAAAAGGGCATTTGAAGGTTTGGCGCAGGAGGGCAATGCCCAGGGACTTTACACGGTCTACGGTTTACGATTCACGGCTTACGGTAGACGGGACCTGGAGGGACTGAAGAGAAGCGAAGAGACTCAAGAGACAGTAGAGAAGTGTACTAGCTTAATCCCTTTCGGGCGTATGCCTTTAGGGAAAGTGGAAAAGAATGAAAGAGCTTTGCTCTACGCTCCATGCTCCATGCCCAGCATACCAAAGAGCAACGCCAAGAGCATAAGCATTAAAAAAATGTAGCCGAGGGCAGGACAATCTCTCTAGTCTCCGTGCTCTTGAGTCTCTTCAGTCACTAAAAGTCCCTTCGTTCCCAGTGCTCTTGAGTCTCAATCTTTACCCTCACCCCATCGCCCTGTGAAATGGC
>JASBTH010000031.1 GCA_030148525.1 Saprospiraceae bacterium
TCTTTTTTAAATCGAGCAAATTCCTCTGCGTTCATCATATCGGGGCGACCGCGTTCCGGTACCGTAGCGAATCCCTGGGTGAAATTCACCCCAAAGTTGGATTGTCCGATTGCCGGCATTTTAGTGGTGATGAGGACGACACCATTTGCAGCTCTGGAACCATACAGCGAAGTTGAAGCGGCATCCTTTAGTACCGTTACGCTTTGGATCTCATCCGGATTGATGTTGGCGATACCACCTACGATCGGGAATCCGTCCACCACATACAGGGGATCACTGCTGGCCAGGATGGAGGCCTGTCCCCGCACGCGAACAGTCATTCCTTCACCTGGCTTTCCCGTTGCCTGGTTAATTTGTACGCCCGCAATCCGGCCTTGTAGTTTCTCGGTCATCTGGGCAACCGGTAAGTCCTCCAAAGCCTTGGCGTCAACAGTTTGAACAGAGCCAGTCACCTCACTTTGGATCTGCCTACCATACCCTACTACAATGACCTCATCGAGAACGGTCCCTTCCGCCAGCGTTACATCAAGCTGCGTACCGGTTACATCAATTTCCAAGGTTTCGTAGCCAGTGTAGGAAAAAACAAGAATTCCGTTATCGGGCACATTGGGAACGGAATAGCTCCCGTCAATGTCCGTCACGGTTCCACGAGCAGTGCCCTTTACAAGGACAGTAGCTCCAATGAGCGGTTCTCCTTGCTCATTCGTTACAGTTCCCTGAACTGTTTGTTGGGCAAATGCGGCATTGCCCATAAAAAGTAAACATACAGCAAGCATCTTGCTGATCATTAAAGCATGTTTCATACCTAGAGAGTTTTGACTTTAATTTTGCTCTCCAAAATCTTTGCCTGTGGTTTTAATTTGATCAAGGAAAGCTATAATCCCAATAGTTGTACTTTTTGTGAAATATCCTTAGTTACTTCTATAAACTCGGTTCGACAATTTTCTTTTACATTCTGATCGATTTGTACAATTTTAGCTCTCAAATCAGATTTTAGCCTTGCATTTATTGGGATTTTCTTTGCACTTATTGGGAAAATGCAATCAAAAAGTGCGATACTTGTTGCACGGATTGGACAAACTTGTACTTTTTGGGCATGAAACCCCGCCGACAACAGACTAACCAATGAAAGATTTCTTTAAATATCTGACCCCCGGAGAGGAGGATCAAAATTGGGGGCTTTATCTAACGGTCGCTGGCCGTTCGACCACCAAATCAGATTCGGTTTACCCCTCATCGGAGCACCCGACCGGTTATTATTTTTCCTGGAAAAAGGGAAGAATACTACAGGAGTATCAATTGGTCTATATCACGGAAGGTAGAGGCATTTTAGAAACAAGGAGAGGATCATACGAGGTAAAGGAAGGTACAATCATTATGATCCGTCCGGGCGAATACCATCGGTATCGTCCTTTACAGGAGGAAGGCTGGCTGGAACATTTTATCGGATTCAATGGCCGCCAGGCACAGCATTTTTTTAAACGGGCTCCCTACCTTAGAAAAGAAGAGGCCATTATTTGTGGGATCCGGGAATCCTTCATGGAGAACTACTACAAGATCTTCCGCTTGGTTAAGGACGAGAAACCGGGATTCCAGCAAATTGCTTCGGGACACATTTTAGCTCTGTTGGGCGGGTTGGTCGCTTTTCACAAACAAGGAGAGTTTTCCGGCAAGCCCATAGAATCAAGCATCCAAAAGGCCCGCCTCTACATGCGTGAACACGTGGAAGAGAATATCGACCTCCACGAACTGGCAGCTCATTACCACCTCAGCTATGCCAGCTTTCGCAAAATGTTTAAAAAGTATACCGGAAAATCGCCCCGCCAATACCATCTGGAGTTAAAACTCATGCGTGCCAAAGAGCTTTTACTTACCAGCGACCTGAGCATTACCGAAATAAGCCATTTACTGAATTTCGAATCGCTGCAATATTTTAGCCGCTATTTTAAGAAGCAGACGGGTAGCAGTCCGCGGGCCTTGCGGAAGACGATTGCGTGAAAAAACCATACACCGAACAGCATCACACCACTGGTTATCATTCTTCACTAACCGTACTAAGCCATTCATCCAGTCTGATGGCCCCCGATCGGTCAATCGATCTTTTCATTTCCCGGATTATTGTCTGCCTCCTTTCCGGATCTTCTTGCGCCCACCGTTTCGCCTCCGCTATCCCGGCGATCACCTTAGCCTCCTGTGAGTAATAGTTCGCCCGTGGGTTTTGGAAAACGGCCAACTGGGCATCCACGGTTTCCGTATCGCCTGACGCCTGACTGTAGTAAGCTAACCAGGCACGGGCCAGCATTTCGTAGAAGATCTCGCTGGTTTCCAGAAAGGCGATTGCCTTCCGCAAGGTGTCCGTAGCAGCTTCGCGCCGACCGGTTTCCCACAGGTAGCGTGCATGGTAGACACTGAAGACATGTCCGTCGCGATCCTCCGCCCGTTCGGCCCAGGATTTGGCTGTTTCGTAAACAGGTCGGGCTTCGGCGATCTTGCCGGCAGCGAGTAGTGTCTCCCCCAGATTAGTGGCCGCTTCGATGATAGCGTGCCGATCGGCGTCGGACTGAGCCTGGCGGAGTGCCAGTCGTCCCCATTGTTCTGATTCGGTCAGTTTGTTCTGCAGTCGGTACTGCCAGGTGAGGTTCATGAGCGTATACCAACGTCCCTGATGGCCTTCAGTACGCGCGTAGTATTGGTTGGCCCAACCGGAATATCGAACGGCAGTATCCAGCGGGACCGTACCCGCCACCGTAGCGTCGTAGCCGTAATTGTTGTACACCAGGGCTTTGGCGGCGTTGTCATCCAGACGGCCAACGACTGCCAATTGCCGTTCCTGATGGGCCAGATTCTCCGAAAAGGATTGACCCAGGGAAAAATACGACCAACTCAGGATGTTGTTGATCTGGTATTCCAGTTCCAGGTCACCAGCCCGCTGAGCGTATCGCTGCGCTTGTGCTCCCTGGTCGGCAGCCGCCTCGAATTTCCCCTGCAAAGCGTACACCCGGCTTTCCAGGTATAAAGCCTCCGCCATGTGTTGCGTATCGCGTAGCTCCTGGAACAGCGCTTTTGCCTTCGTGGCTTCCACCCTGGCTTCCTCCAACTGATCCTCCTCGATGAAGGTGCGGGTATTCTCAAGATAAGCCATGGCCTCCTCCCGATCGGGTTGTTCACCACAGGAAAAAAGTCCC
>JASBTH010000555.1 GCA_030148525.1 Saprospiraceae bacterium
CCCATTCTCTCGGTAGTAGAGGTCCTGGGCTTGTTCATCAAGCCTTTTTCCCTGATGATCCGTCTGTTCGCCAACATCTCGGCCGGACACATTATCATCCTGAGGTTGATTGGTTTGATCTTCCTGTTCGGTGATAACGGAGCGAATCCGGGTGGTGCTGCAGCCGGTGCGATCGTCGGTGGCTTGTTCACCGCTTTTATGAACCTGATCGAGTTGCTGGTGGCCTTCCTGCAGGCATTCATTTTTGCGATCCTTTCGGCTTCCTATATCGGAGCTGCCGTGGAGGATGCGCACCACGGAGAGGCCCACGCGCATTAATCGCCTCTCAAAAGATATCAGATCGTTTCGCCGGAGCGAAACTTCGAGATAGAAGAAACAGAAATAACGGACCCGTAAAAGATCGAAGCTGGCGCTTCTTTTAGAGATAAGATTCATTCGCCATTGCGAATTGAGAGACAGAAAGATTTAAAAAAGTAGACTCGAGAAAGATCGGGTCAAAGAATATATGGTGAAGACTTCGGGGAGGCTTATTTTTCTAGACTCTAGCCTCTTCATGTCTAGCCTCTTTTAATAACTACACTAAATTCTCTTATCATGGGAGCAATTGGAGCTGGTATTGCAGCACTGGGCGTAGGCCTGGGAGTAGGTTTGATCGGTAGCAACGCTATGGAAGCTATCGCTCGCCAACCGGAAGCAGTAGGTGACATTCGTAACAACATGATCCTGACCGCCGCTTTGGTGGAGGGTGCAGGTCTGTTCGCAATCGTAGTCGCCCTGTTGGCTGTAAACGGTTAATGATTTTGGCCGCAAGGCCGAACAACACAAAGGAGGGACGACAGCGGTTGGCTGTCTCCCGCCTTTTCCAAACGAAAATAGTCACTCGGGATATATCCCGATCTAAATAGTACCTAACTCATGGCGAATATGTTGATCCTGGCCGATTTTACGGTTATGAAACCCGATCCGGGTCTGGTTTTTTGGACATTCCTCATCTTCCTCCTGGTATGGATTATTCTGGGACGTGTGGCCTTCAAGCCCATCCAAAAAGCCCTGAAACAACGCGAAAACGATATTCAGAGTTCGCTGGACGAAGCCAAACGCGCCCGTGACGAAATGGCCCAACTGCAGTCGCAAAACGAGCAACTGCTGAAAGAAGCTCAGGTAGAGCGTGCCAAGATTTTGCGCGAAGCAAAAGATACTAAAGAAGCGATCATTAAGGAGGCTAAAGAAGCCGCCAGTGAGGAAGCAAAAAAGATCGTAGCGGACGCCAAAGCGCAGATCAACAACATGCGTATGGAAACCATGACGAATATCCGCAATGAAGTGGGTACCATGGCTGTCGACATTGCTGAAAAAGTGCTCCGCAGTAAGCTGCAAGGCGATAAAGAGCAGGAAGCACTGGTGAACCAACTGGTCGACGAAATCAAATTTAACTAGGATCTGCGGTAGTCGCCCGCACGGGCTACCCGAAACGATAGTATTATGTCAGTAAGCCGAATTGCCTCGCGGTACGCTAAATCGCTGATCGATCTGGCCATTGAGCAGGACAAGCTCGAAAGGGTCAAAGACGATGTTGCTTCCTTTGATGCAGCCATCGATGGCAGCCGCGATTTCCTCGTATTTCTCAAAAGTCCTGTCATTGCCATCTCTAAGAAGAAGAGCATCCTGAAGTTGCTTTTTGACGATAAATACGATGTGTTGACGGTCAAGTTTTTGGAATTGCTTACGCAAAAACAACGGGAAGCTTTACTGCCCGAGGTAGCTGATCACTTCATGGTTCAGTACCGTCAATTGAAGCGTATTTCTACTGCCCGGATCACCTCGGCGGTAGGCCTGACTGACGAAATACTGGCGACCGTAAAAGAGCGCCTGGAGAAAAGCGGTGTGGCTTACGAAAACGTAGAACTGGAAACCAGGGTGGACCCCAAACTGATCGGTGGTTTCATCCTGGAATTTGGCGACTACGTATACGACACAAGCATCGCACACAAGCTGGACGAAGTCCGCAAAGAATTTAAAGGGAACCTGTACGAGTCGAAGATTCTGGCTCGATAAACAACTTTTTCTGACACCACGTATCTGTCGCCCCGGCAGGTAACAAACTTTTTCGATATGGTTGACGTAAGACCTGAAGAAATCTCTCAAATACTCAAGCAACAGATCTCCGGCTTTGAAAACACCGCTGAGCTGGAAGAATACGGTACTGTGCTCCAGGTAGGTGACGGAATTGCCCGCATCTACGGCCTCACCAACGCGCAGGCGGGGGAGCTCGTGGAATTTGAATCCGGCGTCGAAGCCATCGTACTTAACCTCGAGGAAGACAACGTCGGGGTAGTATTGATGGGCTCAGGCAGAGGTATCAAAGAGGGCTCCCGTGTGCACCGCACCGGTCGTATTGCCTCCATCAACGTTGGTGAAGGTTACGTAGGACGCGTAGTGAACCCACTGGGGCAACCCATCGATGGTAAAGGACCGATCGAAGGCACTACCTACGAAATGCCACTGGAACGCAAGGCTCCGGGTGTTATCTTCCGCCAACCGGTAAACGAACCTCTCCAAACGGGTATCAAGGCAATCGACTCCATGATTCCCATCGGCCGTGGCCAGCGCGAGTTGATCATTGGTGACCGCCAGACGGGTAAAACCGCCATCGCCGTGGATACCATTATCAACCAGCGCGAATTCTATGAGCGGGGAGAACCTGTTTTCTGCATCTACGTAGCCTCCGGTCAGAAAGCCTCTACTGTTGCTCAGATCGCACGTACGCTGGAGGAAAACGGTGCGATGGACTACACCATTATCGTATCCGCTTCTGCTTCGGACCCCGCACCACTGCAGTTTTACTCTCCGTTTGCGGGAGCTGCGATCGGTGAATACTTCCGCGATACGGGACGTCCCGCACTTATCATCTTCGATGATTTGTCGAAGCAGGCCGTTGCTTACCGCGAGGTATCGCTGCTGCTGCGTCGCCCTCCCGGACGTGAAGCTTACCCTGGTGACGTGTTCTACCTGCACTCTCGCTTGCTGGAACGCGCGGCAAAGGTTATCAGCAACGACAAGATTGCCCGTCAAATGAACGATCTGCCTCCGGCCCTGGCCGAAGCCAAAGACGAAAATGGCGAGCCCATTGTACGGGGTGGTGGTTCTCTGACTGCTCTACCAATCATTGAAACCCAGGCGGGTGACGTATCGGCGTATATCCCGACCAACGTTATCTCTATTACCGACGGCCAGATCTTCCTGGAATCCAACCTGTTTAACGCAGGTGTGCGTCCGGCCATTAACGTGGGTATCTCGGTATCTCGTGTGGGTGGATCAGCTCAGATCAAATCCATGAAGAAGGTATCCGGTACGTTGAAGCTCGACCAGGCTCAATACCGCGAGCTGGAGGCTTTCGCCAAATTCGGTTCCGACCTCGACCCGGCCACCCAGGCAGTACTGGAGAAAGGTAAGCGCAACGTGGAAATCCTGAAGCAGCCTCAGTACGCTCCGGTATCCGTAGAGAAGCAAGTAGCGATCATCTACCTGGGTACGAAAGGCCTTCTGAAGGATGTGCCGGTTGAAAAAGTGAAAGAATTCGAAGAAGTCTTCCTGACTACGCTCGAAAACAATCACCCCGATGTACTTGAAACCTTCAAAGCCGGTAAGCTGGATGAATCAGCAACCAAGAAGGTGGAGCAGGTGGCAGCCGAACTGACCAGCCAGTACAAGTAATTCGGATAATTCGAACGATAGCCGCGGGTGGTGGGTACCATCCGGCCAGCCGCGGTTGCTTTTTTCCTGAAAGGGAATATTTACCTAAAGAGATCATATACCGATGGCAGCTAACTTAAAAGAGGTACGCGAACGGATCAGCTCGATCAACAATACCATGCAGATTACCAAAGCTATGAAGATGGTATCTGCTGCCAAGCTGCGCCGTGCACAACAGGCGATCGTAAAGATGAGGCCCTATGCCAATAAGCTGAACGAGATGCTGAGCAATATCCTGGCAAATATTGAAGGTGATGCTTCCACTACCTTTGGTACCGAACGCCCGGTCGAACGTGTCTGCATTGTGGTAGTCACCTCTAATCGTGGATTGTGCGGTGCATTCAATACCAACGTATCTAAAGCTGCGGCGGCTCTCATAAGAGGAGAATTCGCTCAGGTTGCCAAGGACGGTAAACTCGATGTCCTATGCATCGGTAAAAAAGGGTACGATTACCTGAGTAAGCGCTTTCCCGAAGCTAACTTCCGCACGGAATACATAGCGCTCTTTGACGATTTGAGTTTTGATAATGTCGCGCAGGTGTCAGGCGGCTTAATGGACTCTTTCGAAAAAGGAGGATACGATGTAGTGCGTGTTGCTTACGGGCGATTCAAGAACGCTGCCGTACAGTTTGCGGAAGTCGAACAGTTCCTGCCGGTAACCAAGATCGAAGAGGAAGAGGATACCAGCGAGCATAATGAGATGCGGGCCGACTACATTTTTGAGCCCGGCCAAAAGGAACTCCTGGAATACCTGGTTCCCAGTATTCTGAAAACACAATTCCACAAATT
>JASBTH010000564.1 GCA_030148525.1 Saprospiraceae bacterium
CAATTGCTGTTCAATCAGGAGTTGGGGCGCAATTGGAATACCAATGTAGCCCTGCATTACACCCAGGGTCAGGGTTTTTTCGAGCAGTACAAAGCCGATCAGGACCTTGCAGCTTACGGACTGAGTACCCAGACCATTGACGGCGAATTGCCGGATTTGGTACGGCGGCTATGGCTCGACAATGATTTTTACGGAGGTGTTTACGGACTGAATCTGGAACAAGACGGCCTGGATTTTACGCTGGGTGGTGGTTTTCACGTGTACGAAGGCGGGCACTTCGGGGAGATCATCTGGTCCGAACTGGCCGAAGGGCTTACACCCGATGAGGAGTACTACAATAACGACGCCCGCAAAGTGGATGTGAACGTCTTTGGCCGGTTGAACTACGAGTTACTGCCTGGTTTGCGGGGATACCTCGATCTGCAATTCCGCCAGGTGGATTACTCCTTTCTCGGGCTGAACCGGGATGGAGCTTCGGTCGATCAAAACGAAACGCTGGCATTCTTCAATCCCAAAGCAGGGCTGCAATACGCCTGGGACGAACGCACCTCTGTCTATGCTTCTTTTGCCGTGGCGCACCGCGAACCCAATCGCAACGATTACGTGGAATCAACCCCCGATAGCCGCCCCGATCCCGAGCAATTACTGGACACTGAAGTGGGCTTTAAAAAACAGTTCGATCGCGGTGCCTTCGAGGCAGTTGGGTACTACATGTTCTACAACGACCAACTGGTATTGAATGGCGAACTGAATGATGTAGGGGCGGCCACCCGTATCAATGTCGATAAATCGTACCGGTTGGGATTGGAATTGGTTGGCGGGTATCAACTGACTGATAACCTGGACCTTCAGGCGACCATGACGCTGAGCCGTAACAAGATACCGGAGTTTCGACAGTTCGTTGATGTATTTCCGGACGATGGTGGTTTCACCCAGGAAGAACGGATGTTTACCGATACCGATCTGTCTTTTTCTCCGAATGTGATCGCAGCCGGAGAGATCACCTGGCACCCCTTCCGTAATGCGGTTGGATTTGCCCGGCAGGATCTCAGTGTGAGTTTGTTGTCGAAATACGTTGGACAGCAGTTCCTGGACAACACATCTGACCCGGAGAATGTCATTGACCCCTATTTCTTTTCAGATATACGACTGCGGTATGCTTTGGACGAGGTCCTTACCAACCGGGTGGAGATCACCTTACTGGTGCAGAATATCTTCAACGCCATGTACGAGACCAACGGATGGTCGTACCGATACTTATCCGGTAACGATGAGGTGTTATTGCGGGGGTATTATCCGCAGGCAGGCCGTAATTTCCTGGCTGGCATTACCCTGTCTTTCTAGTGGTCTGTCAGGGTTAAACTTCGGGTTGCCTGCGGCGACTTTTAGGGCTACTCTGCATCGGAGAACCCCTTATGTAGCGCTGCTATGCTGCTTCCGAAAAGGTTTGGGCAAAGCCCAAACCTTTTCACCCGAGTATATACTCGACTCGAAGTGGTTTTGCTCCGCAGTATTTCGTGCTGGGACACCAAACCACTAGGAGTTGAAAAAATATTGTCGTAAGGTGCCCGGGATCCCGAACTGGATTACCAGGCATCTTTTCTTTTTGGCGAAAGCCATTAAATCTTGGGCCTGATGTTTATCTTGCAGGCAAAAATGGCAAAAGCCTTTCAACTAGATGTACGACTCGAAGGGGTGGAACCGAAGGTTTGCCGCCAACTGATCATCCCCGCCGATCTGTACCTGGTCGATCTGCATAAAATTTTGCAAGTAGGTATTGGATGGCTCAATCATCATCTGCATGGTTTCGAACACAATGGTACCATGTTCTTACCTCCCGATGCCACCAATGAGATGGGAACAGTGGCTTATACCGACATGCCCGTCCATCAATTTTTGCGAAAGCAGGGAGACCAGCTCGTATATGTCTATAATTTTGAAAGTGCCTGGCGACATTTGATCACCGTAGAAGACATCGTGGATACCTCGGAAATAGCGCACCCCTTACCATATTGCACTGGTGGAACGGGAGCGGCACCTCCGGAAGATATTGGCGGCCCGGAAGGATATTCCGATATGCTGGCGGCATTGGCCAGCACCAAACACCCCAGGCACAGCATGTACAAAGAGTATCTCGGAGGTATCACCTGGCTGCCGGATGATTTTGAACGGGATGATGTCAACGAATTGTTCCAGGAGGATGATTATGGCCTTTTTGATGTCATGGATTTCTTCCTCAACAATATGGAACTACTGGACGAAGGAGACGACGAATTCGACGAAATCGATCCCAAAGAGAATTTGCAGGAGGCCATCGATGAAATCATTGCTAACCAGCTGAAAGAGAATGATCCTCCCGAGCTTAAGCAAAACCTGGACAGGCTGATCAATTTGGGGTGGACAAAAGACCAGGCTTACCAGCTAGTGGCTCAGTGTGTAATTCTGGAAATATTCCAGGTATTCAAGGAGTCCGAAGAGTTCAACCGGGATCGATACATCCGCAACCTCCGTGCGCTGCCCAATGAGCCCAGAGAGATTTGGCAGGAAAACAGCTGATGAAGTAACCTGGTCAACCCAGATTACTTCACCCTCGGGTGGGTTCCGGCTTTCGCCAAAAAAGGCCTAAAAATTGCGCGTAAATCCGAACCGCAGGGAAAAGGGCGACTCAAAGGATTGAATGCTCTGGTTTACATTGTACAATCCGAGGATCTCAAAGCGCGAAGCACCCTGACCACTGCTGTAACCACCACCGATATAGATATTATCATTGGTAATCCGGGTGACCGTCAGGTCATCGAAGTTGCGCTGAATAAAGGCCTGATCAGCGTATTCGTATTCCACGTGGGCAAAAATCTCGGAGGTGATTTTATACCGGGAGAAAAGGCCAATACCCAGGTTAACCGGTTGGGCGCTGGCCTTTTCTCCGTTGAAGGTGTCAGCCCAGTAAAAGGAGATCAGCGTAGAAACCCGGGGGCCGACCGAAAAGCGCGGTGTAAACTTGTAAGCGACCATGGGAGACAATCCCAACTGCAGTACAGAAAATCCATTTCCGCCGCTAAACCCGAGCACAAAGCCCCCCCCATACCACAATCGTTCTTTGAACGGGAGATCCTTGAGGGATTGGGCCCGGGCACGATGGTTGAAACCAATGACCAGCAGGCATACTATCAGAAGGGGTAAAATGCGTTTCATTATGAGTTCATTTTGATGTAATAAGTCCTACATGAGTTACGCGTAAAGATGCTAAAAAGGCTCTTTTGAAGGAGGCCTTTAACAGATATTTAGCGGTATATTACTAACTTTGATTATAAGGAACCGGAAGCCATGCACGAAAGCATCCAGTATCCCACGAACCGATAAGGTAATCCCAAAACAAGAGTCCCATCAGCATGAAGCATGTTCTGACTTCCTGCCTGTTTTTTTTGCTTCCCATCTTGCTGTGGAGTCAGAATTGTGGATTAGAACAGTCTGTTCGCCTCCCGGCAAATACCACAGATACCGTACCCTTAGCAATCTTTGATCTCGTACGTGATGACCTGTCTGATCCTGATCAGGGTGTATGTTCCGTTAATCTAAACTTTCTGCATAACAGTGTGGGGACCTTCGAGGTTTGGCTCGAATCTCCCGGCGGTCAACAAGTACAACTTATTGGACCGGTATCATCAGCGCCGATCAGCGGACTTGGGTTTTCGTACGATGTTACCTTTCTGGCAGAGCGATTGGGTACTGCCCCGACCAACGGGCAGTGGGACAATGATGTCCCTTCACCCGGCATTAGCCCGCAGCCGTTTACCGGAGAGTTCTTTCCGTATCAGGGAAGGTTGGATGATTTCGATGCAGGACCGGTTAATGGTACCTGGTTATTAATAGTGCAGACGAGTTCGACAAGTATCCCGCTTGATGGCTTGTTGATAGATGTAAAAGTGAATTTCTGCGATCCCCAGGGTGAAAATTGTTGCTTTGCGGAAGGAGGGGCTTTCGCAAAGGATTCAACCTTGGTGGCCTGCGCCGAATCTCCGGACCTATTACTTGATCCTGATCTGGACACGACTAATACGACGGCCGATTCCCTCCAATACGGATATACCTGGCTATTAACCCGGGATTCCATAATCCTCGC
>JASBTH010000577.1 GCA_030148525.1 Saprospiraceae bacterium
ACGGCCATGGTTACCGCGTAAATAGGAACCAATTTGATCAGACCGTGAGCCAGTTTGAGGTGGAACCCTTCCAGGAATCCGGTGTATTCGCCCAGGGCAACAAAGTGTTGGTGACCAATATTATAGGTACCAAATACAAAACACAACTGCAGGGCCAGTACCACGTGCACCATCAGGCGCTTCAGGTCCATACCGTCCCGGATATGCACACCGCCTTTAGTCGTTGCATTAGGCGTGAATGCAAAGGTGAAAAACGCATCGTAAGCCGTGTGCAATAAAGGTTGTTTCTCTTTATTGGGCTCGATTCGTTCGAAGAAATTCAGTAATGCCTTTTTCATATGGTGATCGATCTTTAATCATCAATTCAACGTAATAACACACAAGGGACAGCGGGAGTGTAATCCCGGTGTCAGAATTGGAAAAGTTATCCCTCTTCCCGCATTTTATCCAGTCCCTGACGCAAGATTTGTTGCAGGGGTTGTTTTGATACACAAACAAATTCGCAAAGGGCAACATCTTCTTCCACTAACTCCTTGATACCAAGTCCTTCCATACGCTCAATATCCGCGACCATAATGGACTTCATCAACTGTTGCGGATAAATATCCATCGGCAATACGCGCTCGTAGTCGCCAGTCTTTACAAAAGCCCGACGCTCCCCGTGGGTATTGGTGTCACCCTTGAATTTCAGACCGGGAAACAGGAAATTCGGGAATGTTCCGGAAATTGACGGACGCGGGTCAATAGGCAATAACCACCCGAATAGTTCGTAGTAGTCACCCTCTTCAATGACCGAGAGCTGTTGGCTATAGAAGTTGAGGTAACTATCTTCTGCTACTTTTTGTCCCGACAGGACATCGCCGGAGATAAGGCGTACATTTTCAGATGCCAGGTTGCCGTCCACCAGTTCTTTGACCCTTGCCCCCTGGTAGGTTCGTACATATTTGGGCTCTTTCAGTTCCGATCCGACCAGTGCCACTACGCGTTCGGCCATGAATTTCTTTTCGGTGAAGAGCGCACCCAGGGTGATTACGTCCTGTACACCGGGCGTCCAAACCACGTCATCGCCGCCAATAGGACGCGTGTTGTGCAGTTGCACACCGACATTTCCGATGGGGTGCTTACCGCTGAAGTAATATTTTTCAACACCCGTAGCTTCCGCAAAAGCAGCATGGGGTGCTTGTTCCTTGTCACGGGCATCCAATCCGAGGTAGACCTTACCTGCGGTTAGTTTACCCAGTACATCCAGTCCTTTTTGAAAGGCTGCTTCACGACCATCCACCACAATACCCATATCCGGAGCCAGGGGTGCGGAATCAAAGGTGCTGATGAAGACATCTCGTGGCACCTCATTGTGGTCAGGAACTGTGTTATACGGGCGCTGACGAAGCAACGGCCAGGCACCGCTTTCCAGTAAAAAGGCCACCAGGTCTTCCCGGGAGGCATTGTCAGGATCGGGTACGTCATACGTGCGATACACCAACTCCTTATCGGCCAGGATAACCACTTCGGCAATGGATCGCTTGGCACCACGATTGATTTCAATCACTTCACCTGAAACAGGTGCGGCGTACTTGATCTCGGGACGTTTCTTATCGAAAAAGAGAATGTCACCAGCTTTCACATTGTCACCAACTTCTACGGTGACTTTGGGGATAGGCGAAAGACCAATGAAATTGGGCGGAAGGATAGCGTAAGTAGTAACGGAAGCATCCGATACACTTTTGCTTTCCGGTTCACCTTCCAGCAGAATATCGTAGCCGCGGCTGGTTGAAATCACCCGCTCATCCATGGCGTAATCAGGCTTGCGTCGGGGAACGAGTTCTTTTGAGGTAGGGAAGATACTGAAGGAGCCCCCACGATCGGAAACACCTACACGTTTTGCTTCGATCGCCAGCATATTATCCGATACCTGAATCACAATGACGAAGAAAAGCAGAACGGCGACGGCCAAAAGTATATAAATGAACCAGTTACTGCCTTCCCCGGAACCACTTTGGGCTAGTGCCCAGTTGGCAACAGCCATTAGGGCGGTCAATAGGATGTACTTTTTGGTTGCTAGCTTCATGCTTGATGCTTGTATTTAGAGATATTCAACCCGGACTGATGATTTTGGTTTTCCAAACCATTATACACCTTACTCAAAAATCGGTGCAAATATAGGATACTTTACCCTTAAATGTGAACGACTCTTTCCCTAAACTTACCCTCTGTAAATTATTTAGACAAATTCTAAATACAGTCTAAATAAAAGATAGTCAAGCACTTCCATTTACGACTACCCACGGCTGGTTTGTCCGGTGAGGTAGTGACGGTGCCACGACCAGTAACCCCACACGGCCAGCAGGGTGTATCCAGCCATCAGCAAAGCGTATAAATACAGATCACGGCTGGCGTACAGCCATACCGAAACGGCGTCGATCACTATCCAGTAGATCCAGTTCGACAAAACCTTGCGGGTTACCATGTAGGTAGCAATAAAGCTAAAAACAGTGGTATGGGCATCGATCAGGGGCATTTGGGCCTGGGTGTAGTTTTGCAGGAACCAGGCGACCAGAAGCGACAGGAATACCCCCCCGACGATCAGGATCAGGTGGATAGGCCAACGCCACTCGCCCACCTGTAATTGCCGTGATGAACTCTGGTCAGGCCGTTTGGTATAGGCCCAGGCGTACCATCCGTAGGCCCCCGCTACTACGTAGTACAAATAGAGGACCGATTCGGCTAACAACCCGCTCTGATAGAATAAATACACGCTGAACAAGCCGTTCAGAATGCCAAAAAGCCAACAGGCGATGTGCTCTCTGGCAGCCAGTACCACATAAACAATACCACAAACTACCGCCGCTGCTTCGGCCCAATGCATAGATCGCAATCCCTCCCAAATATCCTGCATAGGTAATTTTTTAGGGAGTAAATGTAGTGGTACCTCCACTAATTTGAGGCCTTCCCCACCTTTTGATTTCCCAATTCTGCAAGCCATGCCTATATTGTGTAGACGCATTCCTCGCAAAAAACCAATTATGAAGCTCTACTATTACGCTCAGGGCGATGAACAATACGGCCCCTTTTCCCCGGAAGAGTTGCGCAATGAGCCCATTCAGCCCGGAACATTGATTTGGTATCAGGGGTTAAAAAACTGGACACCTGCCAGCCAATTAGAGGAGTTAAACGAATTGCTGGCTTCCGCCAAAACACAGGCCAATGTGGTATCGGCAGAAGGCCCCCTCGACGCTCCTGCTCCCTCCAAAATGCCTAAAAACTATCTGATCGAATCCATCCTGGCTACCATTTTCTGTTGTTTGCCACTGGGCATTGTCGGAATCATCAATGCGGCCAAGGTAGAATCCGCCTGGAATGCGGGCGATATTAATGGCGCTATTCACGCGGCTCAGCAGGCAAAAAAATGGACGACCTACAGCCTGATTAGTGGCATTGTGGTCGGGGTTCTGTACCTGATCTATTTTGTGGTGATGTTTGGCTTTGCAGTCGGTGGTGGATTTTGAAGGGATTCATACTCATATCGATTGCAATACTGGGCATCTTCTTTGTCTGGCTACTGGCGTCCTTTGACCCGGCGGAATCCTCCTTTTTTCTCGCCTGCCCCTTCCGGTCATTAACCGGATTCCCCTGCCCGGGTTGCGGTTCCCAGCGAGCCCTGCACGACCTGCTGCACGGGCAGGTGGGCAGTGCCTTCCAACACAATCCCCTCGTCGTTCTCGGTTTGCCTTACGTGCTAATCGGCGGAGTACTGGAATACAGTAGTTTGGGGAACCGATTTTCTGCCTTTCGGCAAAAATGGACTGGTCGTTTTGCCATTTACATCTGGGGTATAGCCATTGGCGTATTTTGGTTGGCCCGCTTACTTTGTTCATCTTGTTGGTAAATTAAATATTCCCTGTTGCGAATTAATTCATCATTGAACATTTAGCCCTTTCAACCATGACCACCTACGACCACATCATTCTCGGAACCGGCCAGGCTTTGGGAACGCTATTAGGAAAACTCATTCCTACGGGCGACTCCATCGCCGTCATTGAAGGCAGTCAGGTAGGCGGGAGTTGTGTTAACTACGGTTGCACGCCCACCAAAACCCTGGTTGCCAGTGCCCGGGCGATTCACCAGGCACGTCGCGGCGACTTGTTCGGATTTTCCTCCGGAGAGATCAACCCCGACTACCCGCGCGTACGCGAACGCATGAATGACATCCGCCATGGAGGCCGCGATGGATTAACAGAGTGGATGGAATCGACCGACAATGTGACCCTCATCCGGGGTTGGGGCGTATTTCGGGGCCCGAAAACGATCCAGATCGACCACCGCACCATCGAAGGACGACAAGTCTATATCAATACCGGCACCCGCGCTTTTATTCCGCCCATCGAAGGGATGGATCAGGTTCCCTACCTCGATAGTGGCGGCTTACTGGACCTGGAGCATTGTCCGCAGCACCTCCTCATCCTCGGGGGCGGATATATTGGTGCGGAATTCGCTCAGGTGTACCGTCGATTTGGTGCCGAAGTGACCATTATTCAGAAAGATGACCAGCTGATGCCCCGGGAAGACGCCGATGTAGCTCAGGAGGTACGGGAAATCCTGGAACAGGAAGGAATTACCATCCATACGGGCAGCGAGGCCTATCGGGTATCCCGCACTGATGAAGGTGTATTTGTAGCGATCCGTTCACTTGACGGGGAGCAGGATGTTTTCGGCTCCCATTTGCTCGTTGCAGCAGGTCGTCGCCCCAATTCCTCCGGAATCGGACTGGACACAGCCGGCATTAAAACCGACGACCGGGGGTATATTCAGGTCGATGATTATTGCCGAACCTCCGTCGAGGGCGTATTTGCCCTGGGTGACGTGAATGGG
>JASBTH010000581.1 GCA_030148525.1 Saprospiraceae bacterium
CTTGATAGATCCGTCTTCAATGGTAGCGGCTATTTCCTCCCCGTTCTGGCGATGGGTGAACTTAGTTCGCCCCTGGGGCAGGGTATCAAGCGACGAAAAATGAAAGTCATAATTGGAGTCGTAGTCAAAGGCGATGGCGAAATCGGTATCGACCTCTTTACGATCCTCTCTGGGGCGTTCCAGCGGATGGCTGATCGATATCAGGGTGCCCATGGCAGCCACCAATATCGAGAGGGTTACTTTTTCCATAGTACTTTTTTTATAGTTGGGTGATTGTAAAATGCGTTGTACGCGGTTTAGCAGGTGGCGTCCTGACCCGGTGGCAGCCAGGGCCAGGCGGGGTTGATTACTTTTCATTTGTTCCAGGTAGAGCAGTGCTTTTGCTTAAGCGGTAGGATGCTTCTGGCTTTGCACAACCAGATCGTCACAGAACAGCTCCCGTTCCTGTCGTAATTGGTCCTATATCCAACAAACGACCGGGTGATAGTAGAAGAGTGCCTCCACCAGTGACTGGACGACGTTCCAGAGGTAGTCGTGACGGCGAATATGGGATAATTCATGCACCAGCAAGGCTTCGATCTCAGCGGGTTGCAGGCCCGTCCATAAACCAGCCGGTACCAGGATCACCGGTCGCCACCAACCCAATACCATGGGCGTGTTAATGTGTCTTGACTCCAGTAATCCCACCTTCCGACCCAGGCCCAGCCTTGCAGACCAATGGCGTAGACGTTTCTCCCATTTCGGTGGGGGCGATAACACCCCGTTACGCCGTAACTGATGTACGTACCACCAGCCACCCGCCAAGCGTAAGGCAAAGATCAGTACGCCCAGGGACCAGATCCAGACCAAGTAAACCATATTGGTATTTAGCCAGCTGTTGAGAACAGCTATCTTTCCGGGAGCAGTCTTCGAAACTTCGGTTGTGGTCACTCCGGTGGTTAGCGTCTGGTCGAGCAGTTCTTCGGCCACGATAACCTCTTCGTAACCAGTAGCAGAGACAGCAGGCTGCAGGTGATTTGCCAGCGTATAGGCAGCCCAGGCCACCGTAAGCACCATACAGATTTGCAGGAAATGGTATCGCCAACGGGCGGTAGCTTTTCGGCTCAGGGCTAACCCCAAAGCCACAATGCCCCCCATGAGGGTGATTTGCCAGATGGAGTGCACCACCATCCAACCGATTGCTTCGATCCAACGTTCCGATAAAAGAGTATCCAGTAGGGTCATAATGCGTTGTTTTGACAGGCCTATTCCTGCTCGTCTTCCATGCGTTGGATTAATGCCTTGATCTCATCGAGTTCCTCGGGCGAGGTCTTTGCATTGCCCAAAGCCTGTAAAACCAGTTTGGAGGCAGAACCACGAAAGGTGGTGTCCATGAAGCGCCGCAGCAGGTTTTGTTGGGTTTCTTCTTCGGCTATCCGCGCCCGGTAGATGTGGGTGCGCCTCGACGTATCCCGTCCGGCCAACCCCTTTTCCGCCATAATTTGCATGAGCTTTAGTACGGTAGTGTACCCCACATCGCGTTGCTTACTGATCTGCTCGTAGACGAAACGCACGGAGGAGGGGCCGTTGGCCCACAGGACCTGCAGAATTTCCAACTCCGAATCGGTAGGACGGGGTGTCTTTCCTGGCATAGTAAGTAGTTTTTTACAAGTATATACGAAAGTCTTCGTAAATGCAAATTTAGTACGAAGTCATTCGTATTTTATTTCTCTGACAATTTTTGGCGAAAGCCAGAAAAACTACTTCTCTGACCAGCGATCTAACTTTACTTGTAAGGTTACCTCAAGGGATTCCATCTGAAAAGACACTTCCCCGTAGCGGGGTCGACGCCACTTTACATCGGGATTGTTGGAAAAAGCATAGGGCTCGGTGGGGATACCGAAGACATTGGTATCCAACTTACCGTTGTTGTTGATGTCGTGGAAAACGGCCAGGACATAGGTACCGTAGGGAAGGTCAGCCCACTCCAGGGTGCAGGCTTCGCCGGAAAGGTCGGATAGCACTTTACCCAGTGTCGGGTCTATTTCCTCCTCATCATAGGCTGATTTAGTGGAATACAAGGCAGCATGCACGGTTCCTTCTGTAGTTTCCAGACCCGAAACCTGCACGGTCAAGGTACTTGCCGCTAAATCCAAGAAACTCAGACAAAAAAGACACCACAAATAGTTAGCCAGCAGCATATAGAATAGATTAATCAATTATACTCGAGTGGAAAGGTTGCGAGTCCCGCACGAAGTACAACGTAGCAAAACCACTTCGTTGTCGGTGTAGTTCCCGGCAAGTGCGTGGATGAGTAACGCACTGAGCGTCTAAATGGTATGTAAAAACTGCTAGGATTCCGTTAATACGGTGGTTTGCTGCTCCTGGCGGGCAGGCAATAGCGGCAAGGCAACCAGGAAGTAGTCGTCCGTTTCGGTAACGGATACCTCGCGTTCCGTGAAAAAGGCGTAGCGACTGCGGATATTATCCAGTCCCACTTTGGTGGAGTGTTGCCGCTGCTTTTTACGCCTCAGTGTATTGCGCATGATCAGTTGGTCCTGAGCAATGTGCAGATCGATCCGCAGGGGATGAGCCTCCGAAATTTCATTGTGCTTGATGGCATTCTCAAAGAGCATTTGCAGGGAAAGGGGAATGATCTGTTGGCCATGAAACTGATCTTCGATTTCCACTTCAATGTGGAGCTTGTCTCCAAAGCGCTCTTTCAGTAAGAAAATATAGGCATCGAGAAAGTCCAGTTCCTTTCCCAGAGGAATGAGTCGGGTATCCCGAATCTCCAGGATGTAGCGATATACCCGCGACAGTTCCTGCACGAAGCGTACGGCCCGATCGGGATCTTCCGGAATTATGTAGGCCAGGGTATTCAGACTGTTGAACAGGAAGTGCGGATTCACCTGATTTTTTAACCCCTCCAGTTGCGATTCGATATGCTGGCGACGCAGTCGTTCCTGCTCGATCAGGGATTCGCGCCAGCGGGCGTAGAAATAGGCACTTTCGTAAAAAGTGGCCACGATCAAAATTACGGTCAAAGAGGCTACATTCAGATCGAGCAGGGAGGCCGTATCATTGAAATTAGCCATGCCGGGCAGGCATTGCTGGATCAAGCCCAGACCAACGTTGATGGCAAAGTACGTGGGAATAAACAGCAGAACAACCATCCCTAGCCGGCGCCAGGTTTGTTCCGCATCCGGATATCTTCTACGCGAATACAGAAAGATGTAACGCACCCCAAACCAATAGGCAGCAGAATATACCGTGGAAACCGACCATTTCGGCACATACGCCAGTAAACCATCCGAAAGATTATAGTCAAAAAACAGGATGGGCACCAGAAAACCTAAAATGGGGATACCTACTAACATGAAGTGGAGATCCCTGAATCCGATCAATTCCCGGATGGTCTGGCGATTGGTAAGGAGTTTCATTGGCAAGAAATATACGATTATTCGAGGAGTCTCGCCCGGAGTCTATACATCAGCCTCCGGGCGAAATCTCTAAAACTGAATGCGATACAGCAGGTCCGGGAAAAATCCGGATTGGAAAACGGTATTCACTTCGCCCGTCAAATTGTTATAGCGGCGATCAAACACATTCTCGTATCCGGTAATATTCTGCAAATCGAGGAAGAATTGCTGGGACAACTTCTTATTCGGACTGTTGAGTTGGAAGCCAAACTTCAGATCCAGCCGGAAATAGGGGTCGAAACGTTCACTGAAAGCCAGTTCATCGTTGAGGATCTCCTCCCCCCTTGCCCGGGATGCCGCCAGATCGACGGGCGTATAGTAACGACCACCGGCGGTGGTCACTTTCATATCAAACGTAAGTGCATGTTGCTTTTTGGAACCGATCTTCCATTCGCGACCGCCCAGGAAGTTGACCACGTAACCATTATTGAAGGCTGTATTCCGGCGTATACCATCCGTCCCTTCGTATTCTGAATCAAACAACGAACCGGTCAGCAGTAGGTAGTAGTTGTTGCTAAAGAACTTTTCGACGGTCACTTCCAGGCCGTAATTCACCCCGACACCTTCATTGACCAGGGATCCCACTTCGGGAAAGACGAAGTCCGCACCTGCATTGAGGATGGAGAACGTCGGCTGATCATTACTAACCGGAACATTGGTTATGCGCTGGTAATACGTCTCCGCTTTCAGGCGCCAGCTCGGAGCGAGTTGCCGGTCGTAGCCGAGGACGAAATGGTGGCTCCGGGTAAAGGCCAGGTCCTGATTGCTGGACACAGTTCCACCTCCTGGTAATTCTTCTTCGAAGAAAAATACGGGGAAGGGCGCCATTTGGTGATGAAGACCATACCCCAATGTCAGGGTGCTTTTTTCAGACAATTGATTCGAAATGGCCAACCGTGGTTCTACCACAAAACCTTCGGTCAGGTCGAGCCACTGGGTATGCAGGCCACCATTGAGGGTCCAGGTCTCTCCCATCCGGTATTTCGCTTGCGCAAAAGCCTGCCATAAACCAAAGGTGCCGTCAAAATCGCGTACCCTTACCCAGTCGGGTTCGCCATCTTCATTCAGATCCGGGCGACCATCCCGGTCGCGCACCTGCGTATCCAGGTTGAAATACTGGGCCAGGATTCCCGTACGGTAGGTCAGGCGGGCGTTCACTTTTTTATTGTAGTAGCTGCTGATGGAGTAGGTATCGGTAATATCTTCCACCTCCGTGACGCGTAATCGTTCATCGCCCGTCAATAGATTATCCTGGATAAACCCACCCCGGGCCGTTGATCCGGAAACGACCGTCCGCAGGTAGGCACCATCACCCAGCAGGATATTGTGTCGGAGGCCAACAATCCCCAGTTCCGAAGTGGAGTAAGCGTCCGCATTGGGATCCGCGAAGAGATCGGTTTCGTCAATCTCCTCCCCCAGAAAGTCAATATCGCTGGTACCCAGAATCCCGAACAGGGAAAAAGTACCGGCTTTACTCTGTCCAAAATCGAATTTAAACGACAGATCGCGGTAGTTAGGCGTAGCGTTGGTACCCACCGGAATACCTACCTGATCGGCCAATTCCACGAAGCTATGGCGATAGCTCACCAGATAGCTCGACCGGTTTTCACGGCTGATCGGACCTTCCGCCATCGCTTCCAGTCCACTGAATGCCGCCAATTGACCGGTAAATTCGTGCGTCTCTTTGTTTCCGGAGCGGAACCCCACATCGAATACGCCCGACAGGGCATTGCCGTACTGGGCCGGGAAGGCGGAAGTCAGAAAATCCGAACTCTTAAGCAAGTTGGGATTCAGTGCACTTACCGGGCCGCCGGTAGTACCCAGGGTCGAAAAGTGGTTGGGGTTGGGGATGGGAATGCCCTCCAGTTGCCATAACACACCAGTCGGGGAATTACCCCGGATCACAATATCATTACGGGAATCATCCGCCACCGCTACCCCGGCAAAATTACCAGCCAGCCGGGCCACATCATTCCGGCCACCCGAGTAGCGGTTTACCTCTTCCAGGTTAAAGGACCGGGCACTGATGGCCGCCATCTCATTTTGGGTTTCGGCCGGATTTACCTTGCTGGTTACAACGATCTCCTGCAGACCGATCACCGATTCGGTCAGCCCCACATTCAGCACCGTCTCTTTACCAGCGGTCACCAGTACATTAGGAATGGTACGGGTTTCGTAACCGAGATAAGCAAAGCGGAGAGTGTGCCTGCCGGGAGGAATATCTTCCAGCCGAAAGTAGCCATCCATATCCGAAACCGCACCAGTAGAGGAGGTCGCTTCAATCCATTCAATAGTCACACCGGTAAGGGGTGCTTCACTCTCCTGATCGAGAATGCGTCCGCGGATAACGGACCCGGTGATACTCTGTGCAAAAAGTCCAAACGCAGGTAAAGTCAAAAATAATAAGGCAATCAGGCGTAACATATTCGTCCGTTTTAGTTGACAGAATTGTTTTTCAGAAACAACTGTAAGGTCAACCAAAACCTGCCTGCCTGCCGGGTTTTACCAGCGAAACGTTTATCTAACCGGTTGAATCGTTGAATGTCGAAGGTGGACCGTTTTCCAATTTTATTCAACCATCCGGGAGATGGAACTCACCTCGGCAACATTGAAAACACCCAGGATTCGCTCTCCCGTTTCCGTATTAGTCACATTTCCTCTGGCGTTGGCCAGAGGTACGGCGAATAAGCCCTCATTCTGAATTTGCTCCAGGGCAATACTCAGAAAGCGGAATGCTTCCTGACTGATGGAATGAACTTCCACGTAGATCTCATCACCGGATTCGTACGGAACGAAGGCTCCTTCGTCATCAATTTCATTGATGCTGGCGCGAATAGGCGCAATAAAATACGTACCATCCACATCGGCACCGGCATCAAAGGTCGCATCCCAGGCAATGGTATTTTCCACCGGACGGTTGAGCAATTGTCCATTCTTGAACGCTCTGATCCAGTAGGTATCGCCGCGTCCCAGCGAATCAAAAGCGAACATCTGGGCATAAATTCCTTCGTCCAGGATCAGCGACTCCTCCTCAAATTCCAACTGAATGGAATCAATCCTGGTGGTTCGATTACTGACGGTTACCGCCTCGAAGGTATTGCCGTCGACCTCCATCTGCAGGATATAGGTATCTCCTACGCGACCCAGGGTTTGACCGGCCGGAGGGGTATAGATGTATTCGCCCTCACCCTCTTCCGTAAACGTAAAGCATTGGTTGGTCCGGTCGTTGCAGACCTGAATATCGGCCCCGGAAACCTCAGGAGCAGCTCCACCGGCAAAATAGTCGACCGTTCGGCTCAAACGGATAGTTTGGGATTCACCGGTATTCGTAAGCCAGGCATCTACGACCAATTGGGGCTCCTCAAAATCACTGGGCACACTTATAGGATCCTCACAACTGGTAAAAAGCGCGCCGACGACAAGCAAAAGACCAGCTAATGTATTTTTTGCGTTCATAATTATTTGAATTTGAAGTTGTACGAAATGGAGGGTACGATACTACCCAGGACTGCAAATCGGATGGCTTCGGGGTCGGCAGTTCCCCCCATGGGTAAACGCTCGTCTTGCTGACTGCCGTAGATAGAGAAGGCATTTCTGCGGCCATACAAATTATATACCCCAAACACCCATTCCCCTTCCAGGCGTTTTTTGGGTTTATCGGGATTTCGGGCTAATGTCAGGCTCACATCCAGGCGATGGTAATCGGGTATGCGAAAGTTGTTTCGCGCATTATTGTCAATATTGGGAATAAACAGCCCTTGCTGGTAATATCCCGAGCTCGGCAGGGTCAGTGGCGTACCGGAGTTATAGGTGAAGGTAGCGGTAAGCGTAGCCCGCTTGCTCAATTCATAAAATCCGGTGAGGTTGAGGTTGTGAGTTTGATCAAAACGCGATGGATACCATTCATCGTTATTGATTCCATCGACCAGGCGCTCGGTGCGCGCCAGGGTGTAATTGACCCAGCCACTGAAGCGTCCGCTACTCTTTTCCAGGCTAAACTCCATGCCGTAGGCCCGCCCGGTGCCGCTGAGAACCTGGCCCTCGACAAACTCATTGAGCAACAGGTCGGCACCATCTATGTAATCGATCAGGTTATCGTAGGTTTTGTAATAGGTTTCCACACTGAACTCATACACATTCTCCGCAAAGTTGCGGAAATAACCCAGCGCGACCTGATTAGCTATTTGCGGATCGATGTTATTGGTACTCGGGGTCCAGATATCCACGGGAACTGAGGCGGTGGTATTGCTCAACAGATGGATGTACTGAGCCGTCCGCATATAACTGGCTTTCAGGGACGAAGACTCATCAATCTGGTACTGCAGGGAAAACCGCGGTTCCAGATTCATCCAGTCTTCCACCGTCTCCCCTTTTGGCACCTCGGTAACTCCGATAAGTGGTTTTTCCTGTCCGGGTTGTGTATCGCCGTATTCGTACACCCGGCGTCCGCCCAGGTAAGCAAAATGGCTCAGCCGCAAGCCGTAATTAAATTTCCAGCGGTCGGGCAGATTGAGTTCATGCTCTATGAAAACGCTGCTTTCCAGAGCAAACTGCTTATCCAGGCTGAAATCGATCTCATCACCGGCGTTCCTGGAAAATGCATTGGCCGGTTGAAACTCATAGTAGATAGCCTGGCCACCAAAACGCAGGATACTCTCCGGGGTAATAAAAAAGGAAAACTCCGGTTTGGCACTGTAGTTAATGATGCGGGCATTCCAGTCGAAAGTATCGTCATCCCCAAAGGCCAATTCGTAATCGTAATTACTGTAACAGGTAGTCAGGTTACTGAATAAACGGTCGCCAAAGATGTGGTTCCACCGCAACGTAGCCGTCTGATTACCCCAATTAAATCCCGCTTGCGTATCAAAGCCAAAGACATCCCGGCCCAAATAGCCCGACAGGAATAACTGATCCTTATCTCCGACTTTGTAATTGGTTTTTAGCGTGAGATCGTAGAAATTTAACTCGGTATCACCCAGATCATCACTCAAAAAAGGAGCTGCCAATACATCGATGTAGGACCTGCGACCTGCCACTAAAAAAGAAGCCTTATCCTTTACGATGGGAGCCTCAATGGCCAGCCGGCTAAAAATGGTGCCAACCCCACCCTGGGCTTCGAAATCTTTATAATTACCCTCGCGCATCCGAACATCCAGTATGGAGGACAGCCGACCACCGTATCGGGCCGGGATACCCCCCTTATACAATTTGACAGCTTTCACAGCATCCGGATTAAAGACGGAGAACAACCCAAAAAGGTGACTTGAATTGTAAACGGGAGCCTCATCGAGAATCACCAGGTTCTGGTCAATGCTTCCGCCCCGAACATTAAATCCGGCAGCACCCTCCCCCACCGTGGTCACTCCTGGTAACAGGATCAGACTACGGATCACATCGGTTTCTCCCAACAGTTTCGGCAGCTTATCAATAGTTGATATATCCAACTGCTTAACGCTCATCTGAAGGTCGCGAACATTCCGGTCTTGCTCAGTAGCCGTAACCACTACCTCCTCGATCTGGGTACCTTCCTCATTGAGGTCAAAGTCCACCTTTTGATTTCCCGTGGTGAGGTCCACCCCGGTGGTCGCATTCCGGTAGCCAATGTAACTAGCCGTTATTCGGTAAGTGCCAGCTTCCAGGCTTAGTGAATAAAAACCATACTCATTGGTGTAGGTACCCTTCGTAGAGCCCTCCACAAAGACACTGGCTCCGATCAGGGTTTCCCCGGTTTGGGCATTTCGGACGTAGCCACTTACAGTTTGGTTTTGCCCCCAGGCCAGACAGGCAAAGAGCATCCATAATATGGATAGGTAAAGTCGATTGATCATTTGGTTTTTGAATTAATAACATTGTAATGGAACGAAAAGAAGCCATTCAGAAGCAGCAAATACAAGTGAGATAAGGTAAAAGCTACAATTGATAAGGACGACAAAGAGATGCTAATAGTTGTTCATGTGTTGACTTGGTTTAACGTAAGGTTGGACACAGACGATTTCGTAATGGCACGATATTCATGACCCGACCTCCCGGTACAGGGTATAATTGATTTTTGCAAGGCGAATTTCCTTATTCCCTATATCAAGCACATCATTATACTTCGAAAGTCAGTTATTCATCGACCAAATCAACTTCAACCGCATATCAGTTTACCGGGAGGTTGGGCGTAGACTATTTTGTAGAGTGACCATTTTCAACGCCCAACCTCCCGGTACA
>JASBTH010000598.1 GCA_030148525.1 Saprospiraceae bacterium
CGGATGATCTCATCCGTTATACCTACACAAAGTATCCATATTTTGCCATTAACAGTTCCGTCGCTGTTAAGTATTTAGAGGAAACTGAGCTAGACGCTGTTGAGAAGGAACGCCCCAAAAAACAGGGTAGTGCTTTATTCACCATTGGCTACGAAGGCATTACCCTGGAGGCCTACCTAAATAAACTCATTGAGCAGAATGTTCATCTTTTGTGCGATGTACGGAAGAATTCGCTCAGCATGAAGTTCGGCTTTTCCAAGAGACAATTGAAGCACGCTTGTGAGCAGGTTGGCATTGAATTCCACCACTTACCTGAGTTAGGAATCGAATCAAGTAAGCGGAAGAAACTGACCACTATGCGTGATTATGATCTTCTATTTGCAGAATACGAAAAAACTACCTTGGCCAAAAACCACCAAGCCGTGGTAGAACTGGCTGATATGGCGGAAAAGTACGGTCGAATTGCGATTACCTGTTTCGAGGCCAGTCATTGTATGTGCCACCGAGGAAGAGTTGTCAAGGCCCTGGAAGCGTTGCCCGATTGGGATATCCCGATCAAACACTTATAAAGCATATTTAAGCTAAACCCATGCGAAAAAAAGTACTAATCACCGTGGTAACCTATCCGTTACCCTCGCGGAGCTACGATGAGTTGGTTTGTACCGCTGGAATTTTGGAAGATGGCAGCTGGATCAGAATTTATCCCGTTCGCTTTAAATTTCTCACTGACACAAAGGCATCTGGCGGCTTTGAATCCTATAAATACACCTGGATTGAGCTCGATCTCAAAAGAAGAACAGATGATTTCAGGCCAGAAAGCCATTCTCCAGTACGTTACGATTTCTCTGATTTAAAGGTTATTGACAAAATACCTCCCAAAAGAGGCTGGGCTGCCCGGAAAGATATTTGCCTGCAACATGTATATACTAACCTTGAAGAGTTAATTAGCGACAGTAAAGCTCCACGGAACATTTCTTTAGCTTCTTTCAAACCTGCAAAAATTACAGGCTTCAAGGTAAAAGAAGATGATCGCGAGTGGAAAAAAGAATGGCAAGACCAGCTGCAGCAACTTTCCTTAGACTTTGGTAGTGAGGAAACCAGTAAAAGGAGGGAAATCATTCAAAAGCTTCCGTATAAATTTTACTACAGCTTTGAGGATGAATCTGGTAAATCAAGTACGTTGATGATTGAGGATTGGGAAATTGGACAACTCTATTGGAATTGCCTTCGAGATGCCAAAGGCGATGAAGAGCAAGCGCTCGAAAAGGTAAGACAAAAGTATTGGAATGAATTCGTGCAAGGCGATAAGGATATTTACCTGTTTTTAGGCACCACTAAGAAAGCGCACTTCCGTAGATTCACGAACCCGTTTGTTATCATTGGTGTATTTTATCCACCTAAGGTGTCTCAAGGATCATTATTTTAGGTTCTTTTCCCTAATTCACGGGAAGGTACCATCTCCGTTGGGGGTAAAACCTGGAAGTTATCAAATAGTAAAAAATAAAAATGTATAAAGCGTATACATCTTTATGCATTTCTATTCGAACCAAATATATAATAAACTGAAAATCAATTAAAAAACAAACATCCGATACTTTTTTTTATACATTTTAAACGTCTTTACCCCCCATTCAGATTACTCCTCAGTCATCATATCCCCTTATTTCGCGTAGCCACGCCTCCGGATCATCCACATCTTTCCAGGCAGGATCTGCTTGTTTTATCAGTCGTTCGATATAGGCATCATCGAGCTCGACCGGCAATGGAGGTTCTTGTACGTTAAGCAGGGAAGCGGTAGTTGGGTCGTATTGACCCGTGTGGAAATCTTGCTTAATCCTAACGTGTACGGTATTCCGGCCTTGTAAACGCTTTCTGCGAAGCAGCTCTAATTGTCTCTTATTAATCGGTAATTCTAATCGGTCAAAGCCATAGTCCTTCGTATGAAAAGCAATTTTCTGCGTGTCTTTCAGCTCTTCAGTGGTACCGGATAGGTACAATTCCGCATCAACCCAGATAATCTCGTCTTTATGCTCTGGTTTCATTTTCGGATAGAGATTTATACCGACAACAAAAGATCCACGAATCAATAATTACAAAGAATTCGTATACTTGGTAAATCCACTAAGCCAACGTTATAGTTCCCATGTCCCACGGTATACACACAGAAAACACCTTTGAAGCCGCTATTGAAGCCCATCTTACGGAGGTAGCTGGCTACGAGCGAGCGGATGCCGGTACGTACGACCGGGAAATAGCCCTGTTCCCCGCCACCCTTTTTCGCTTCCTGCAAACGTCCCAACCCAAGAAATGGTCCCAGCTCGTCGATCGGCATGGATCAGAAACAGTGGAGCAAAAAGTGTTGTACCGGCTGCAACGAGAGATCGATAACCGCGGTATGCTCGATGTGCTGCGCAAAGGAATTACCGACCTGGGGGTTCATCTCAACCTGGCGTACTTCCGACCAGCTACTACCCTTAATCCGGATACAGAGATCAGCTATCAACAGAACATCCTGACCGTTACCCGCCAGGTTTTTTATAGTAGCAAACACCGCAATTCGCTCGATATGCTGTTGTCGGTCAATGGCCTGCCGGTAGTCAGCGTAGAGCTAAAAAACCAGATGACCGGCCAGAATGTAGACCATGCAAAAGATCAGTTTCGTTTTGACCGGGACCACAAGGAACTCCTCTTTCGGTTTAACCGGCGATCGTTGGTGCACTTCGCCGTAGATACGGACGAGGTGTTCATGACTACCCGCCTCAATGGGTCCAAAACGTACTACCTACCCTTCAATCAGGGATATAACAATGGCAAAGGCAACCCTCCTAAAGAAGACGGCTACCGCACCGAATACCTCTGGAGAGACATCTGGCAGAAGGACAGCTTACTCGA
>JASBTH010000601.1 GCA_030148525.1 Saprospiraceae bacterium
GATCTGGCTTCGGTGAGGGATGGTCGCCCTCCCCTGGACTGGATAATCCCTAAACGTACACCCTGACAAACAATACCTTATGCAGCGCTTATTCCTTCTCTGTTTATTAGTGGTTTTTGTTTGCCTTTCGGCAAAAAGTCAATCGGGTACGATTCGCGGCAGTGTTCGGTCCGATGCGACAGGAGAAGCACTCGGGGAGGTGTCGGTATTTATGGAGGAGACCGGAGCACTTACCGAAACGGATGAGCGGGGTGCTTTCGTTTTTTCCTCCGTCGGTGCGGGAGCCTATACACTCACTTTTTTCGGTACGGGCTACGGCACGAAAGTGCAGCAGGTGGAGGTGCGGGACAGCCTGGTAAAACTCGACATTCGAATGGAACCCGTACGGGTTGACCTGGCCACCGTGGAAATACGGGATCAGGCGGATCAACCGGCTGCTTTGCGTCGCTTGCGCAATGTGGAAGGCTACGGGATCTATGCGGCTAAAAAGAGCGAAGTCATTGAGCTGGCAGCCATCCCCGCCAATTTGGCCACCAATAATCCCCGGGAAGTCTTCCAGGGCGTTGCCGGACTCAATATCTGGGAGAGCGACGGTGCCGGCCTCCAGTTAGGGATCGGAGCCAGGGGGCTGGACCCCAATCGCACTTCTAGTTTTAATACCCGGCAGAATGGCTACGATATCAGTGCCGACGCCTTGGGGTACCCCGAAGCCTATTATACGCCACCTATGCAGGCCCTGGACCGGATCGAAATTGTTCGGGGAGCGGCTTCTCTGCAATATGGTACCCAGTTTGGCGGGCTGTTGAATTTTGTCTTTAAAAGAGGCCCGGAAGATGATCCTTTCACCTTTCATTCCGAACAAACGGTTGGCTCTTACGGCCTGTTCTCCTCCTTCAACAGCGTGGGTGGAACGGTCGGTGATGTGAATTATTACGCCTTCTATCAGTACCGTGGTGGCGACGGATGGCGGCCTAATGCCGGTTTTGACCAGCATACGGCTTTCGCCCAAATGCAGTACCAGCCCAGCCGGCGTTTGCAGATCGGTGTGGAGTTTACCCATATGCAATACCTGGCCCAGCAACCCGGCGGACTGGTCGATTTTGAATTCCAACAGGATCCGCAACGATCCAAACGCGGCCGTAACTGGTTTGCGGTAAACTGGAATTTGGGAGCCGTCACCCTGGATTATCGACTGTCCGAGCGGGCACGCCTGAACTGGCGAACCTTCGGCCTGTCAGCCACCCGGGAGTCACTGGGCGAACTGGGCCCCATCAATCGGCCGGACCCTATGCGCGAAAGGGACTTTATCCGGGGTAATTACGAAAATGTAGGTAGTGAATTGCGGTACATTCAGCGCTATGAGACGGGGGGAAGTTTTTCGACCTTCTTGGCGGGGATGCGTTACTATCGTGGATTCACCCAGAACCGGCAAGGGTTGGGTAATGATGGAGATGGTCCGGATTTCCGGTTTCTGAATCCCGATGATCTGGAGTCTTTTGATTACGATTTCCCAAGTCGCAATGCTGCTTTTTTTGCCGAGAATCTCTTCAACATCAATGACCAGTGGAGTATCACCCCCGGCGTGCGGGTGGAATATATCCGAACCTCCTCGGAGGGGTATTACAAAGAGAGGGTTACCTCGGGAGGGGAAGTCATTTTCGAGCAACGCTTCGAAGATGTCCAAAGTCGCGAGCGCACCTTCCTGCTGGCTGGCCTGGGCGTCGGCTTCCGGCCGTCCTCCGGGGTGGAAGCTTACGCCAATATCTCCCAAAACTACCGGTCCATCAATTTTACCGATTTGGTGGTCAGTAACCCCAACCTGCGCATTGATCCCGACCTGACGGACGAACGGGGATTCAATGCGGACCTGGGACTCAGAGGAAGCCTCTGGCAAAACCGCTTTCAGTTCGACCTCAGTCTTTTTTATTTGCGCTATAATGATCGCATCGGGTTGAGCGAGATTCGGATACAGGATGAATTTACCGGATTGGAGCGGGCACTGGCTTACCGCACCAACGTGGGTAATGCCCGCATCTACGGTCTGGAAACGTACCTCGAAACCGACCTGTGGAAATGGTATCGGGGACCCGAGTCTCCGATAGCACTCAGTGCATTTTTGAATCTCAGTCTGCTAAACGGGCAATATACGAGTGGTGAGCGATCGGTGTTGGGGAAACAGGTTGAACTCATTTCGCCGGTCAGCGTGCGCACGGGGCTGCGCTTCCGGGCGGGTAATCTGGCGGCGAGTATTCTGTACAGCTACGTCGGAGCACAATACAGCGATGCCACGAATGCCGAGCAGGTTGCCGATGCGACCCGCGGGCGAATCCCGGCTTATTCGGTTCTGGATACGTCCGTAAAATACCAATGGCGGAAATGGACGGTCAGTACGGGTGTTAATAACCTCCTCGACCGGCGGTATTTTACCAGAAGGGCTACTTCTTACCCCGGTCCGGGGATTATTCCGGCCGAGGCCCGCTCTTTTTACCTGAGCCTGGGAGTTACCCTTTAAAAGGCCACCCGCACCGATAAAGGCTCTCCGGGTTCCGCTTCCCAGTTGTTGAGATAGACGCGTAACCTTTTGGCGAAAGCCTTGGGTTTCTCGGCGTACAGTCGCTCACCCAAAGGCATTGCCATAGAAAAGCAATACTGCTGATGTTGGGCTGCCAGACCTAACAGGGCCCGGCGGCTCTCCTCCGATACCCCTTTTAAAGACCGCAGTACCGGTTTCAGTTCATGCAGGTCATGGTGATCTCCCTGCAGATCGCTGAGTTTGTTCAGTTCCTTACGCCATGGGTTGATCATGGGTTTCCAAACCTCTTTCAACAAACGAAGTTGATAGCGCAAATACTTGGTGCGTTTACGCCATTGGTGAATGCCCCCGGCTGTCGGTTTTTTGCGCAGCGTGCGTTGCCAGTCCCGGGCACGAGCGTAAGTGCGACGTAGGCTCTTTATGGTATTCTTCCAGTTTTTGGGGCTTCCGGTGAGCGGGTTGACTTTTTTGTGCCCTTTTTCCAAGCGCTGTTGTACTTGTTTGAAAAGCTTTTCCTGTTGACCGGGATCGGGTAAGATCTGATCCCGGCGATCTTTCAGTGCTGCCTGCACTTCCTGAAAGGCGGATTTGTAAATGACATCACCAAATCGATCCTTCAGCATCTCCAGCGTTTCCAGAGTAGCCGTGGCGTCGCGCAGGTCGCTCAGGATACGGGCGGTATCGCGGTAATAGCGGTTTCGTTTTTGGTATTCCTTATCGCCCAGATCGTCGCGTACTAATCGCCAGGCAGCCCTGATCTTTTTACATCGCTTGCGAATGTCGTGAATAGCCTCTTCCGGGTCGGAAGGTTGTGGAAGGGATTCCAGTCCTTTTTTTACCTGGCTATCAGCTACCCGCGACACCCCGGCAAAAAAAGGTTCGTGGGCGTTTATGGTGTAGCTCATGGTGGTGTCATTTGGTTTACACAGGGTACAACTATTAAATGGAAGACAGGGAGTATTGTTTCTTTGGAAGCTGCACGCTGCGCGTTGTAATTATCAAAAAGCCCTACCTTCTACCGTGAATCAAATGGAATTCTATGCGTGCTCTTTTATACGTTTTGATGGTACTGATTTATTGCGGATGCACCGAATCGTCGGAAAATGGCCCCGTGATCACCCACATTAATCCGCTCAATGGCTACTCCCAGGTGGTGGCCGTGGAACACGGTGGTATGACTACCCTGCACATCTCCGGACAGGTAGGGACGGGGTCTGATTTCGAGACACAGATGCGTACCGCTCTTGCGGGGCTGGAGGAGCAACTGGGAGCCTCGGGGGCTACCCTGGATGACTTGGTGAAGATCACTACGTTCATCGTTGATTACACGCCTGCTCATCTCGATACGTTCCGACAAGTGCGCCGGGAGATCATGGGTAATGAGGATATGCCCGCCAGTACGCTGGTGGGAGTAGAAGCCCTCGGGCTGCCGGAGTGGAAGATCGAGATTGAGGGTACAGCCGTAATTAGGTAAAGGGTAAGAGTACTGCCGGTCACCGTTACGCAGCACTCAAGATAATGACCGGTTAGGCCCTTGGCTTTCGCCAAAAAGGGAAAAGCTTATTAAAGGGCCGGGCATTGAACCCGGGTGTTCCGGCGAGTTCCCGCTGGCATCAGGTAAATGATGGATAGCTCCGGACCACCGACCCCGTAAGTAGCCCTGCCAAATTTGGAAATGGTCAGATCCAGCGAGAGGGCGGCTTGAATATTTCGGTAGCCAATGCGAAAAGAGGGGATCAGCGCATCCCGTTGAAACGCGAAAGCCGGTGCGACACTCTTCACCCAAAAACCAACGTACATGACCAGGTCATAGCTGAACCGGGAATGGGCTTCCTTGGTGATCTTGGTAAACCCACCGATACTGAATTCATTATGAGGCCCCTGCGAGGCCCACAGGAAACTTGGTAAGACCGAAAAGACGGGATTGATACGGAAAATACCGCCACCGTGGACTACGTATTTCCGATATTGATGATCGCCCGGATAAAAGACTTGGTCCTCCGCCCGGAAGCGCAGTTGCTGTCGGTTTAAATGAGCAATAGAACCACCCAGATAGATGGTGTTCCATCGGTTGAGGGGCTTAAACCAACCGACGCCGAGCGAGAGATCAAAATACCCGAAATTGGGCGCAAAATCAGCTCCGTGTAGCAGGGGGTCCTGTTGGAATACCCGAAGCTCCGACAGGTCGATGCGTTGCTGTACATATCCGTAGCGGGCACCCACGGCCAGGATATGGTCACCCCGGCGGTTCAGGGATCGCAGGTAGGAAAAGGAAAGACTGCTTTCCATCGTCCGAAGCTTCAGGTCGCCGGCCTGATCTACCGAAAACTGTACCCCCAATCCAAAGTCATCCCTGCCGGTAAAGCCCGTATTCAGGCGCGTGTCAGCAGAAGCCAGTAAGGTTTGGTAGCCTTCATCCTGGATTTGCCACTGACTGCGGGCAATGGCGATGGTGCGTATTTGTCCGTTAATCAATCCGGTCATAGCAGGATTGAGAAAGGTGGGGGAAGCGTGAATACTCGAGAAATGAATATCCTGGCCGTTCAGTCCGACTGACAGGCAGCAATATAAGATGCCTGCCAGGTATTTAATGACGTGAATAGTGTTCATATCGTTCATTGTAGTTTTCTCAATAGGTGGTTACTCGCTGTGGGTGTTGATAAACAG
>JASBTH010000603.1 GCA_030148525.1 Saprospiraceae bacterium
GGTGGAACCTATCTCCAATTCTCCAACTCCCCCTTTCTCCCTATCCCCCTTTCTCTTTTGAACAGGTTTGAGCCTAGTCGATCCAGTAGTGCGGCGGGTCAAGATTGTTTAATCTTCGAAGAAAACGAAATCTTATATTCCGTACCTAACGGCACGGTTTTTTCTTGTCCGATTATAATTTCTACCCATATTTGGTCCCTAACGGGCCCCCCTGCAGAAGCCCCTTTAGGGGCTGAATATGGGTAGAAACGTAAATGGAAAAGTTGAGATGCGTGCCGTTAGGTACGCAATGTGTTCGCCGTCCAAAAAACCGATCAGCTTTAAAGATAATTGATCCGCGTCACTAGAGGATCGACATCCGCACTACGGCACTTCCTCGCCGGTGGAAGCGGTCCACAGGCTGAACCATTCCTCGCGGGTGAGCTCGATCTTCAGAGCGTCGATAGCGGTGGCCATCCGCTCCTTTCGGGTAGTTCCCAGTACCGGCAATACCCGGGCGGGGTGCATCAGTAGCCAGGCCAGGTATATCTGGTCGAGCGTGGCACCGGAACGTTTTTTGGCGACAGCCTCAGCGGCTTCGCGAATACGCAGTATGCGGGCATCTTCCTGATCGGTGAAGAGACTCGCTCCACCCAGGGGTGACCAGACCATAGGGCGTACTTTGCGCAGAATCAGGTTATCGAAGGTGCCATCCAGGAAAGGGTCGAGGTGAAGCAGGTTCGCTTCGACCTGATTGGTCACCAGGGGGAAGCGCGAATGCAGCATGGCATACTGATCGGTGGTAAAATTGGACACTCCGAAGTGCAGTACTTTCCCTTCTTCTTTTAGGCGGGTGAAGATCAGACCGATATCGTCGGGATCCATCAATGGGGAGGGGCGATGGATGAGGAGTACGTCCAGGTAGTCTGTTTGGAGATTCTTTAAACTCCGTTCGACCGACCACCGAATATGCTCAATACTGGTGTCGTAGGATTTAATCTTGTATTGGGGACGATTGGGTGTAATCAGTTTGATACCGCACTTGGTGACGAGCTGTATTTTTTGGCGCAAGCCGGGATCTAAGGCCAATGCCTTTCCAAAGGTTTCTTCCGTGGTATAATGCCCGTAAATATCTGCATGATCGAAGGTGGTGACGCCCTGATCCACCCCATACCGGATAAGCTCTTGCATCTCCTGAGGCGAATAATTCCTACCCCATACACCCCAGGTCATGACGCCCCATACCAGGCGTGATAAGGTGGGACCATTCTGAGTCAGTTGGCTGGGTTGTAACATGCTGCTTGTGTTTTACTAAAAAGGATCGACATCAATATTGATGCGGACACCGGAAAGGCCTTTCTTGCTGCGCAGATCATCGGCTGCCCGCAGAAGTAGTTCTTTGGCCTTGATTATCCGGTTGGCATTGCGCTCCAATTTAATCAGAAAATCAAGGAGGTAGTAGGTCCGTACCCGCCCGACCGATGGAACGGCCGGTCCGCGCACCCGGTCGCCCAGGCTACTGCGAATCATTTTGTCGTACAGCTTGCCCGCCTCATTGACTTTTTCCGGCTTTTTGTGCTTGAGCGTCACGCGGATGAGACGGGTGAAGGGAGGGTAGGCATATTCGTGGCGTTCGGCCTGTTCCCGTTGGAAGAAGGCTTCGTAGTCACCAGCCAGTACCTCGGCCAGCACCGGATGGGTGGTATTAAAGGCCTGTATCAGGACCTTCCCGCGTTTATGCTTGCGACCGGCCCGGCCACTTACCTGGGTCATCAGTTGAAAGGCCCGTTCGGTGGAGCGAAAATCCGGAAACTGCAGTAGTTGATCGGCCGAGAGGATGCCCACCAGACCGACACGGTCAAAGTCGAGCCCTTTGGTGACCATTTGGGTTCCCACCAATACATCGAGCTTACCCTGTTCGAAGTTATCGATCAGGGTGGTCAGGGCATTTTTGCCGCGTACCGTATCGAGGTCCATCCGGGCAATACGTGCCTTGGGCAGGTAAATCTTTAATTCATCTTCGATCTTTTCGGTACCGAATCCCTTCACCGATAATTTCCGGTTGGCACAGGCCGGACAGGCCTCGGGCAACTTAGTGGTGTAGCCGCAGTAATGACACTTGAGGCTATTGTGGAATTTATGGTACGTCAAACTTACATCACAGTGAATACACTCGGCGTGCCAGCCGCACTCCAGGCACTGGTAGGTAGGCGAAAACCCCCTGCGGTTCTGGAATAGGATCGCCTGCTCTCCACGGTCAATGGTAGCCGATAATTCATCGAGCAATTCTTTTGTGAAGTGGGATTTTAGCTCCTGTCTTTTTAAAGATGCCTTAGCATCGACGACGATCAATTCCGGCATTTCCAGTCCGCCGAAGCGGTCGGGCATTTCTACGTATCCGTATTTATCTTGTTTGGCGTTGAAAAAAGACTCAATGGAAGGGGTGGCGGTACCCAAAATTGTTTTCGCTCCGTGCATATGAGCCAGATAGATACCGGCATCCCTTCCCTGATAGCGGGGGGCCGGATCCTGTTGCTTGAAGGACTGATCGTGCTCCTCATCGACTATAACCAATTTCAACTTTTGAAAGGGCAGGAACAGAGCCGAACGAGGACCCAGTACGATGGGTTTTCCATCGACGACCGATTTCCACAATTCAACCCGTTCGTTATTATTCAGACGGGAATGGTAAACGGCCACTTCTTCCCCGAATACCCGCTGCAAACGCCGGATCAGCTGGGTGGTCAGGGCAATCTCCGGAACCAGGTATAAGACCTGCTCCCCGCGTTTTAGGGCTTCCTGCATCAGTTCCACATATACCCGGGTTTTTCCACTGCCGGTGACCCCATGTAGCAATACGACTGACTTATCCTGCCATTGGTAGCGAATGGAGTCCAGGGCAGCTTCCTGTTGACCGGACAGTGTTTCCGTATCGATGGTCTCATCCTCGTAGCCGGCCAGGCGACTAACCTCCTGCTCGAAAAGTTCTACAATGCCTTTCTTTGCCATGGCCTTCAGCACACTGGAATCAACTGAAACTGCATCGTATACCATACTTGTCCGGACGGGATCGTGCGCTCTGCTCAGTTGGATCAAAGCCATCAGTGCTTCGGTTT
>JASBTH010000606.1 GCA_030148525.1 Saprospiraceae bacterium
GGTAATATACTAACTTGACATATTGAATGATGATTGCTGAATTAATTCATCACTCATCATTCAGCATTCAACGTTCCAATGGCCCCGTAATCTTCTAATCCAAGCCCCGCCAGCGACTGCTTCAACCCGGGTATTTCGCCCTGCTTGGCGTAGGGATGAAAGCGGGCAAAAAGCTCTTCGGAGTACCATCCGATCTCGCGGGTCTTTTTCACGACTTGTTTGTGGTGGTGACTTTCGTAGGCATATGCGCGCATAGCGTGACTGTCGGTCCACAAACTGAAGGTTGCCTGCTGGATAAGTGGAACCTCACCGATCCCTTTGGAGAAAAGGAGCCCATTGCGATGCTCGCTCATGGATCGGCTTACCGGTGGTACAAATCGCCAAAATTTCCAGAGATGTTTTCGCGCGATGGTGGCTCGGGTAAGGACGCCGACCGGTGCATCGGGTCGGTAATCGGTATTTTCAGTGAAGGGCACCTGATCGTCCCATAACCCGTGCACCTTAGCGGTGCGCATGAACAAGGTTCCCATTTGCTGACTTCGCTGGCGCATCTCCGACACGAAAGGATGGGTATCGAGGAAGGTGCGGGCGGCCCCTTCGTTGGTCCAGACACCGAGGAAGCCATAGGTAGAAAAGTCGGGCCAGATGCTAAATCCGTTTCCGCCGCCGCTACCCAGCATTTTGCCGAAAGGCATGCCGGAAACATCCCGCAACCAGCGCGGTGCCAAACCCATTTGGCGAAAGCCAAACCAGCGATCACGAATTCCCCGGTATTGAAAAAAAGTAATAGTAACGACTTCGGTTGATTGCATGGCAGTAGAACAGGTAGGAAGGTTTACGGTTCACGGCCAACGGTCTACGGCTCCTGCCTACGCTAAGGCATACGCCCGTATGGGCTTCGGCAGGCATGCACGGTTCACGGTCGGGATAAGGCTAACAGATATAGTTGGAACCCTGTGCGTTCTATCCCTGATCGTCGAACCCCATAAACCTATAACCTAACCTCAAACCCCACACCTCAAACCTCAAACCTGTAACAATATATTAGTAAATTTGCATTATGGTGATGTGCACCGTTTTAACTGTTCGAACTATGAAACACCTGATTACGTGCTGCCTGCTTTTGTTGGGATGGATAACCGTTCAAGGCCAATCGGTTGATGAATTGCAGAAGCAGCTACAATCCGCCGCCACTCAGCGGGAAAAACTGGAACTGAATTACCAGATCGCGGAGCAGTTGATGCGTACCGATGCCGAAACGGCTATTGAATACGCTAAGGATGCCCATAAACTGGCCCAGAACTTGCAGAATAATGCTATGCTGGCCCGCACAGCCTTCCTGACAGCCGAGGGGTACGAGCGCGAACGCGATGAGCGGAACCAGGAGGTATGGTTAAAGTCGACCCTGACTTACGCCAAGCGGGCGGGCGATTCGGACCTGATCATCCGCTCGGTCGACGAGCGATCGGACCTGTGGCGTAAAAAACGCAACTACCGCCGGGCCTACGAGATCAATAAAGAAGCTTTCGAATATTTTAGCTCCAGTGGGACCAGTATCAGCGAACTGGAAAGTCAGTACGAGCGGCAGAAGGCGCAGCTAGCCCGGGAGAAAGCCAACCTGGAGCAGGAACGCCAATTGCTGCAATCGGAAATTGACCGGCTGATCGAGGAACGCAATCAGATTGCCAACGAGCGGAATACCCTCTCGAGTGAAAAACAGCAACTCGAAGCCCAGCAGGACCAGCTGGTATCGGCCAAGAATAAGGTGGAGCAGGAAATCTCCAAAAAAGAAGAAGCGCTGGTTGACCTCTCCCAGCAAAAGCAGCGGGCCGAAGAATACGCCCGCGAGCAAAGTGAGGCTGTCAAAAAGCTATCGCGGGATACGCTGGAAAAAAGGTACATGCTGGAGGAAGCTCGTGCTGACCTGGCCATCGAGCAATTGAAGCTCAGTCAAAGGACCAGTTTTCTGCGTATTTCAGGCATTGGAGTAGCTTCCTTGTTTCTGATATTCTTGCTCACTTACTGGCGCTTTCGCTCGAAAAAGCGTTCGGCCCAGGAGTTGGCCATCAAAAACGAGATCATTCAACAGGAGCGTCAGCGCTCCGAAGATTTACTACTGAACATCCTGCCGGCGGCCATCGCCAGCGAGCTCAAAGAGAATCAAAAGGCCCAGGCCCGCCGGTTTGAGCACGTGTCGGTTTTCTTTTCTGATTTCCGCAACTTCACTCAGATATCCGAGGAACTCAGTCCGGAAGAACTCGTGGAGGAGCTCGATAAATGTTTTAAGGCCTTTGACCATATCATCGGGCAGTACGAAGACATTGAGAAGATCAAGACCATCGGTGATGCCTATATGTGTGCCAGTGGCCTCACGGAGCGCACGACTATCCCCTATAATATGGTGCGGGCCGCCCTGGAAATCCAGCAATTCCTGGATGAGTATAAACAGGTGCGACAACGCCAGGGTAAACCTTTCTTTGAGGCTCGCATCGGCATCCATACCGGACCGGTGGTAGCCGGAGTGGTGGGCACCAAGAAGTTTGCCTACGATATTTGGGGCGACACCGTCAATATGGCAGCCCGCATGGAGACCAATTGCCCCCCCGGTCAAGTCAACGTATCAGAGACCACCTTCCAGCGTATCCAGTACCGCTTCGATTGCCGCCACCGCGGAAAGATCTATGCGAAAAATAAGGGTGATATTGATATGTATTTCGTCGAGCGGGAGCGCGTGGGGGCCGCGGTGTAAAACCCACCCAAACCCTCCCTTGTGGAAGGGAGGGCTTTCAGAAATTTAATTAGGAGACAGATTTTACATACGAAGTCTTTTTGCCTTGAAAGAGGCATTTTTATTACTTTTTCTGTAAAATCCAGCCTGTTTCTCCCTTTGGAAAGAATTGAGGTACCGCAAGTAGACATGTTATGGTATAAACAACTGCTAATTCTTTCGTTTATGGAGATAAATCCAGCTGAAAGGAGGTGTGCTTGAACAGGGTTGCGCTAAAAAAAGATGTACAGAACATCCTCTTTTTTATTCAAAAATGTTCTAAACAGGTCTTAGTGCACCAAAAAACGACTCCTCCTCCCTTTCCAAAGGGAGGAGGCCGGGAGGAGGGTTTTAAACCAGCGTCCGTTTTCACGCATTATGTAAAAACAAAGCATCAACCACATGTCCTTCAATCTCCAATCTTCCTTTAAACCGACGGGCGACCAGCCGCAGGCCATTGACCAACTGACCAATGCTGTCGAAGGCGGCGAGTTAGCGCAGGTGCTGCTCGGGGTGACCGGGTCCGGTAAAACCTTTACCATGGCCAACGTGATCGCGGAGCTGAACCGGCCCACGCTGATCCTGACCCACAACAAAACCCTGACCGCCCAGCTGTACGGAGAGTTTAAGGAGTTCTTTCCGGATAATGCGGTGGAATACTTTGTGTCCTACTACGACTACTACCAGCCCGAAGCGTATATCTCGGTAACCGATACCTTTATAGAAAAAGATCTCTCGATCAATGAGGAAGTGGATAAGCTGCGTTTGCGGGCGACCTCCTCCCTGTTGTCCGGACGGCGGGATGTGATCATTGTGGCCTCGGTGTCCTGTATCTATGGTATGGGGAACCCGGAAGACTATAAATCGGGGATCATCCGGCTGAAGAAAGGACAGACGGTGAGCCGAAATTCTTTTTTGTACGACCTGGTCGACAGCCTCTATTCCCGTACCGAGACGGACTTCCGCCGGGCTACCTTCCGCGTGCGGGGCGACACCGTCGATATCAACCTGCCGTACGTGGATTACGGCTATCGGGTGACCTTCTTCGGGGACGAGATCGAGGAGATCGAAATGATCGAGATCGAAAGTGGCAAGCGGATCGAACGCATGGATACGGCAGCTATCTTCCCCGCCAACCTCTACATAGCGCCCAAGGAGCGCATCCACCAGATCATCGACGCCATCATTAATGAATTGAACGAACAAGAGAAATATTTCGAGAAAGAAGGTCGCCTGCTCGAAGCCAAGCGTATCCGCGAACGGACCATGTTCGATATCGAGATGATGAAGGAGTTGGGCTATTGCAATGGTGTTGAGAATTATTCCCGCTTTTTCGACGGTCGCCGCCCCGGTACGCGTCCCTTCTGTTTGCTCGATTATTTTCCGGATGATTACCTGATGATCATTGATGAGAGTCACGTGACCATTCCTCAGGTACGGGGTATGTTTGGCGGCGACCGGGCCCGTAAACTTAGTCTGGTCAACCACGGTTTCCGGCTGCCATCGGCCATGGACAACCGCCCCCTGAACTTCACGGAATTTGAAAACCTCATTAACCAGGTGGTCTTCGTGAGTGCGACTCCGGGGGATTACGAAATGGAGCAAACCGGCGGACTCATCGTCGAGCAGCTCATTCGCCCGACCGGATTGCTGGATCCGCCCATCGATGTGCGTCCGAGCCTGAATCAGGTCGACGATCTCATGGAAGAAATTCAAACGCGTATCGAGCGCGAAGAGCGCGTACTGGTCACCACCCTCACCAAACGCATGGCCGAGGAGCTCACCAAGTACCTGGCCCGCTACAATATCAAGGTGCGCTACATCCACTCCGAGGTGGATACCATGGA
>JASBTH010000607.1 GCA_030148525.1 Saprospiraceae bacterium
GTTGAGGACGGGCACCCCGATTCGTACCCCCTGACCTACCTTGGCGAACTATTGTCACAAGGAAAGCGGGCTCCGCTTTATCAGGTGATTGTGGAGGAAGAAAAACTGGCCCCTAATGCCAGTGCTTATAATTCTACCCGGGAGTTGGCCGGCGCATTCAATCTGCGGGTGCGCGCCAATGCCGAAACCGACCTGGACGATGTCTACGCCGCCGTGCAAAAAGCCATGACTCGTTTTGAGGAAAACGGCATCGACGACCGCGATATGGAGCGCATCAAAAACCGCCAGGAGACCAGCTTCTATAACGGACTGTCCAGTGTATTCTTCAAATCCTACCAATTGGCTGATGCCAACGTATTTGATGGTTCCCCGGATGCTCTGGAGGAGGAAATCCAAAAAATCCTGGATGTGACCAAGGAAGATGTTACCCGGGTTTACGAAACCTATATCAAAGGTCAGCCTTACATACAAACCAGTTTCGTACCACTCGGACAAGCTGATCTGGCCATCGAGGGGTCCGAAACGGCCTCGGTTGTGGAAGAGGATATCGTTCAGGGTGCCGAAGCACCACCACTTCCCGAGGATAATGAAGACTTTGAAAAAACACCTTCCAAGCTCGATCGAAGTACGCCACCAGAATTAGGTGAGCCACCCGTCATCAAGGAACCTAAGATCTGGACGGCAGAGCTAAGCAACGGTATGCAGGTATACGGCATCACTAATGAAGAGCTTCCGCTGATCAATTTCAGCCTGCGCCTCAAAGGAGGTATGCTGCTGGACAATCCCGACAAAATTGGTACCGCCAACCTCATTACTGATGTAATGATGGAAGGTACCGCCAATAAAACACCGGAAGAGTTGGAAGATGCTATCGGACAACTCGGTGCCAATCTGGGTATGTATACCAGTACCGAATTTATCGCCGTATACGGAAATTGCCTGTCGCGTAAATTTGACGACACCTATCAGTTGTTCGAGGAGATACTACTCGAACCCCGCTGGGATGAGGACGAATTTAATCGTCTGAAAGATGCTACCCTTACTAATATTCGCCAGCGGGCCGGACAGCCCAACGTTATTGCCGGCCAGGTTTTCAATAAATTAATCTACGGGCCGGAGCATCCGCTGGCCAATAGCTCTTCCGGTAAAGCAGAAACCGTGGAGCCCATCACACTGGACGATCTCAAAGGGTATTACGAAGCCAACTTCTCACCCTCCGTTGCCAGCTTCCATATTGTCGGGAACATCACTAAAGCAGAAGTGATGGAGGCCCTGAGTTCCCTGGAAGAAAAGTGGGAAGCCAAAGCGGTGGATATTCCGGAAGTGCCCGTAGTCGAAGCAACGGATGAACCCAAAGTGTACTTTGTTGATATGCCGGATGCCAAGCAATCGGTGCTCTACGTTGGTCAGCCTTCCGTGAAAGGTAATGATGAAGTCTATACGGAATTATCTTTTGTAAACCAGCGCCTGGGGTCAGGTACCTCTTCTCGATTGTTCCAGCAACTGCGGGAAGAGAAAGGCTATACCTACGGTGCCTATTCCTTTGTTCCCCGCCGCCAGAATCAGAGCTTCTTTGCTGCCTCGTCCAGCGTACGCTCGAACGTGACCCTGGAATCATCCGCTCTGATCAAGGATATCCTGGAGGGTTACCAGGACGGGTATAACGAAGAGGACCTGGAACTCACGAAGAGTACCATCCTCAAAGGAAATGCATTGGAATACGAGACCCTGGGCGATAAGATCGGTATTCTGGAGAATATTTCCACCTTCAATCTCCCCATGGATTACATCAAGCGCGATCAGCAGAAAGTGATGAATATGACACTCGGTCGGGCCCGCAACCTGATTGGCAACTATATGGACCCCGCCAATATGGTATATCTGGTCGTCGGTGATGCACAAACGCAAGCTGCCCGCATGAAAGAACTTGGTTTTGGCGAACCCGTTATGCTCGACAAAGAGGGCGTGCCGGTAACAGCCGTCCCCAACTAATCGGTATAAACCATTTTAGCCTTCCGGCAAAAGCCGGTCCGAAAAGCAGGTTAACGCTATTTCGGACCGGCTTTTTTCATTTTTTGAATACCTTTAAACCGTACCAATCTCTATGCACCATGCCCATCCGGATGGAACAAGACGACCCGCGTCAGAATAACCGGGGAAACAACAGAAATCAAGGCAGTAGTGGTAACCGCAATGCCCTGCTTCGCATTTTACCGCTCATTCTGCTATTCCTTTTTCGCAAACCTAAATGGAGTATCCCCATCCTTCTGATTGCCGCCGTTTGGTTTTTCTTTTTTGGTGGCCAGGAAATGCTGCTTGGCCCCACCGTCGATACTGAAAATGCCCCCGCTCAGTACGAGCTTGGCGCATCTCTCAGTCAGGAGCGCTTCGACAGCGCTAAAGTCTTCGAACCTCTGAGTTACGGCTATGGTCAGGCAGGCCTGCCCGCCCGGGTAACACTGGAAGACTACGCTCCCAGCCGTGCTCACCAGGGTCGTCAGGGTTCCTGTGTTGGTTGGGCCAGTGCTTACGCTGCACGCACTATTCTGGAAGCCAGGGCTACCGGCCAAAACCCCGACCGCCTGGCCTATAGCCCTGCCTATTTGTACAACCAGATCCACCTGCCCAATTGCCAGGGAGCGTATATGCTGGACGCTATGAAAGCGATGAGCTCTAACGGGGCTCTTCCGATCAACGAATTTGCCTACGACGAGCAAACCTGCTCACGCTACCCTTCCCGAACACAACTGCAACAAGGACAACAACACCGCATTACCGGCTACAACCGACTCACCTTGGGTGCCAATAATTACCAGCCCGACCTGGTAGCCATCAAACAACACCTGGCTCAGGGAGCTCCGGTGGTCATTGGCATGATGGTCGGGGGATCATTTATGACACCTATGCGTAATCAGGAAGTGTGGCGCCCTACCCGTCGCGATTACAATATGCAAGGCTTCGGCGGACACGCCATGTGCATCATCGGATACGATGACCAAAAAGAAGGGGGTGCCTTTCAGATAATGAACAGTTGGGGAAGTACCTGGGGCCGCGATGGCATTGCCTGGGTCCGTTATCCCGACTTTGAACATTTCACCCGTGAAGCCTATGGTCTGCACCCTATGGGTAGTGCCGATGACCGCACCTTTGACGACAGTCAATTAGCGGTAGAGTTCGGAATTTTCGACACCCAAAGAGAGTCTATCCTGCCGATGGAGCAAGTAGGCGACATCGTCTTCCGCACCCTCCGAAACGTGAGCACCGATGATAAATTCAAAGTGCTTTTTGCCAACTCCATCGAATGTAATGTGTACATCTTCGGGGAGGAAACGGATGGCAGCAGCTACGTTCTTTTCCCCTATACCGAAAAACACTCCCCCTACTGCGGCATTACCGGCACCCGCCTTTTTCCTAAGGACTACTCCATGAGCCCGGATGAACAGGGGGATCGGGACCGGATTGCTATCGTGGTAACCAAAGAGCCACTCGACTTTCAGATGCTCAATCAACGCATCAACCGCAGTCGGGGAAACACCTACGCGGAGAAGCTAAAAAACGCCCTGGGTGACTCCCGGATTCGCACCACGCGCTTTCAGGCGGGGAATACCATTCAATTCGAAGCAGAGCGGAACGGCCGCAACGCCGTAGCCATGGTCCTCGAGATCGATAAGTAGTACCTCCATTCCAATTACCGTTGCAGTCAGACTGCAACGGTAATTGGAATCAACCCTAACGGCCGTAGAGGGCGTTACCGCGGCCAAACTTGATACCTGCCGTAACCATCAAGAGCCCCTCCGAGCCATCACCTTCTTCCAGGTAATCCTGCAAGCCGAAAGAGTATTGTACATCCAGTGTGATGAGTAGGGCGATATCTAATCCCATTCCCACCACGACATCGGTCCGGTAGCCGGCAACATCATCCTTGGTCAATTGTAATTCCGTCGATTCGTCGAGTTGCAGCAAGAAAGTGGGAACGATACCGGCTTTGCCGCGAAGGGCGAGCATGTTTTCACGGGGCGTGATACGAAGTCCAGCAGCCAACGGGACCTGCAGGTTTTGGACACGGGTCTCTCCTTCCGCATTGATGCCGAAAGCAGTCACATCCACACTCTGCCGCAGGTAATGAACACCGGGCTGAAAGAACACATCCTTGTTCCCGACCCGAAAATCAATACCCACTCGCAAGGCAGATGACCCCTCGAGCGCAAGAAAATCATTGGAAGCATCCAGGTCAGAGAAGGCAATACCAATATTGGGATTGAGCACGACCTGTGCCTGGGAAGGAGAAGATAATACGCCCCAAAGGACAAAACAGATAAGTAGCTTTTTCATTGGTTGTTTATCCTAAAAAAAGCTGCTTACCTGTTTTTGTTTACTTACGGACGCATCAAAACCAGATACCGAAGCTCCCTTTAAGACACCTTCAGAAAGCATTAACGCATAAAACAGTCGGCGATCCGAAGGTGGGCCCCATCGTATTGTACCGGATTCACATTGGTCACCATGGCGACCACTATCCCCTGCTCCGGAAAGATGACCAACTGAGTAATGCCGCCCACAGATCCGCCACTGTGTCCGAAATAGGGCCGCCCCTCTTCATCCTCACCGGATCGCCAGCCGATACCATAATTGGTTTTCGAGCCGTCGGTGAGCGTCTGAGAGGTGGTAAACTCCTCTATGGTTTCCGTTTTCAACAAGTCTTCCGACAAATGCGCCATGCCGAAACGCACCAGGTCTTCGGCTGAGGCTAAAAACCCACCTCCGGCCCATTTATAGCTGTTATCGACAAAGGGCGCCGGAATAGCACCGTGATCTACATCCTTCACGTAGAAACGCGAGCGGTCCGGAACGATCCGATTTGTATAATCAGCAGCCGAATGGTACATTCCCAGGGGCGTAAACACAAAATCCTGGACGTAGGTCAGAAAGTCCTGTCCGGAGGCACCTTCAATGGCAGCACTGATCAGATTCCAACCGTAGCTGGAGTAGGAATAGTCACTTTCGGGTTCGAATAGCAAAGAATCGTCTTTGAAGATGTTCAGACCTTCCGCCACCGTTGGGTAGTGCTTACTACTCAGGAATTCATCGCCCCGGTAGTGGCGAATACCCGCCGTATGCCCCGCCAGTTGTCGCAGTGTAATCGGGAATTTTTTTTCCGGAAAATCCGGCACGTAGGTTTGAATGGGGACATCCAGATCAATTTTTCCCTCCTCGTAGAGAATACCCAATGCCGCTGCGGTAATGGGTTTGGATACACTGCCAATGCGAAACTTGGTGCGGTCTGGCTTTACCCTGACCTGTTGTTCCAGGTCGGCGTACCCCAGGCCTTCCGACCAAACGATCTCGCCTTTTACACCTACGGCTACCGCCGTGCCGGGGATATCGTTTTCGTCGGCAAAAGCAGCAAAAATCTCTTTGGCCTGTGCAATGGCCTCTTCGTATTCACCAGTGGTCTGTGCCAATAACGGAAGCCCCAAGATCAGTAAGGTAGCGGAGATTAGCAGTCGTTTCATTTTCCTTATTTATTTTGTCGGTGAAAAAGTATATTGATTAGGTGTTGTTTTTGGCGAAAGCCACAGAAACAATACTTTCCTAAAATAACAAACCTGCATGACACCAGCGATAACTGTCCCGACCCTCATCCTCGACGAGCACAAAGTACGACGTAATATTTCTCGTATGGTCGACAAAGTAAAAGGCCTGGATATCGCCTTTCGACCCCACTTTAAAACCCACCAATCAGCGGCTGTGGGTGAATGGTTCCGGGAAGCGGGGGTAGAAAAGATCACGGTATCATCTTTACGCATGGCTGCCTATTTTGCGAAAGCAGGCTGGAAGGATATCACCAATGCCTTCCCGGTGAATATCCGGGAGATGGACCTCATTAACCAACTGGCAGGCGATATTAACCTGCAATTGATAGTGGAAAATACCGAGGCCATTGAGGCCCTGCGTCAGCAGTTGCAGCATCCGGTACATTTATTTATCAAGCTCAATGCGGGAAATAACCGAACCGGTCTGCCACCCACCAATATCGATGAAATTACCACCATCGTCCAACGTATTGAAGAAGCCGAAAAACTGTCCTTTGCCGGTTTCCTGGGCCATGCCGGGCAGACCTATCAGGCACGGGGGAAGGAGGAGATCGCGCGCATTCACGAGGCCAGCCTGAATAGCCTGAATCCCGTAGTCGATCACTTCCGGGCCGACTATCCCGACCTGCTATTCTCGTACGGAGATACACCCTCGGGGAGTACCAGCAATGCGTTCCCCGGTGTGGACGAACTGCGGCCGGGAAATTTTGTCTTTTACGATCTTACTCAGGCGACCATTGGCTCTTGTACACTGGAAGACATAGCGGTTGCCATGGCCTGTCCGGTCGTTTCCAAACATCCCGAACGGCGGGAAATTGTTGTATACGGCGGTGGCGTACACTTCTCTAAAGACCGGCTGGAAAGAAACGGAGTAACCACCTTTGGTCAACCGGTCCGATGGACTGCTGATGGGTGGGAGGTTATTGACGATGGCATTTCCTACGTTCGTAAACTGTCACAAGAACACGGCGTTGTAGGGGTCTCTCCCGCATTATTCCGGGAAATAACCATTGGCGATGTACTTGGCATCGTGCCGGTGCATTCGTGTATGACCGCAGACCTTATGAAAGCGTATCAAACAATGGAAGGGACATCCATTTCCATGTTAACTTACATGTAGATCAGCCTTACAAAAACCGCTCCTGGAAGGTGAGAATGGGGTATTTCAAGTGATACGACATTTTTTTGGTAAGGCTGTGATCAAATAGTTCCTGGATCATGTTCCGGCGACGGTTTACCGTACAGAGCACATCGATTTTATTCGCTTCCAGGTAATCGACCAACCCATCCTGGACTGTTTTCGCCTCCTCAATGGCAAAGGTGACTCGTTCATGACTCCGGTAAGCCTCTTTCCACTTTTCGAGGTTTGCTTCCGCTGTACTATCCTCCCTGGTCACAATATTCACGCAATGAATCCGCGCTTTGAAAGCATCGGTAATTTCTAAGAGGCGGTCAAGGGCCTTTCCCTCTGAATCACTGAAGGTGGTGGCCAGCGTTACATCATCAATTTTCCCATCAAATTCGGCACCTTCAGGAACACACAACACCGGAGTGGTTGCATTTTCCATGACTTCACTGGTGACGCTTCCCGTGAATATTTTTTTGATCCAGCCCGCACCTGTCGTACCCATGACGATCAGGTCGGGGTTTTCATCGCGTTCGGCAGCCAGAATAGTTTTCAGGATTCGCTCGCCTGATTTCATAAGGTGTTTGATTTCCACGTCGGTAAACCCTGCCGTATTGGCCATTTCCCGCATAACGCGAGCCATATCCTGATAAGTTTTGAGGGCTTCCAGGTGGTTTTGCTCCACGATATCAGCCATCGTATTGGACATATGAGAAGCAGCAATGGCTACATTTTCGTACACGTGGAGTGTCGTAATGTCAGCCTTCATACCCCGGGCCAGGTGCAACGCATATATAGTGGCATTGTCCGCTGCATCCGAAAAATCCGTAGGGAATAAGATTTTTTTGTTCATTTCCGTTTTGTCTTTTCTGCAAGTAAGAAAATTTACGTCAAAAAAGAAAGCGACTTTTTTTGCACATTTTCTTTGACAAAAGTCAGCAGGCCCAATGCGATTGGTCACCAACTGCGGAAAAAGGGTGTCGTACCTTGCACCTATCAAACAACGGCATACAGCCGTTCTAAGGTCAATTGGGTGTTCTATTGTTGCGGTTCGTTCACCTACCTAAGGCCGTTTTCACTAAATCGGCCAGAACCGCTGGACCTGTCGCTCTGCATTGTGGAGCGACAGTTTTTTTTCTGATAAGCCACTCGCCTCTCTTCCCGAAAGATTTTGCATATTACCTGCACATCCATTTTCAGACCCAAAAAACTCGACACATGCAACGCCAGTTTGCGCAATCATCCGTTTTATTCTTTGTCTTATTTTCACTACTCCTCACCGGATGTAGTTCCACTAAGTTACCTACCGCTCCGAACCTGCTCGCCGCCATTACCACCAATCCAAAGCTCACACAATTTGCCGCTCTGGTGGAAACCGCCGGTGGCCTGGGGACGGTACTAACCGAATCGGGAAAACACACCATTTTTGCCCCCACCAACGAAGCCCTGGAAGCAATGGGCGAAAAGGCTATGGGAGATCTTATGGATCCCGATAACCGCACCCTCCTGGTCAATGTGCTGCGGGGACATACGGTACCCGAAGCACTATCACCCAAGCAGGTCAGCAAAGAAGGTTCCCTTACCAATTCCATCCAGAAAAGCTTTTTGGTGTCCGGAACGGAAGACAACCTGATGGTAAGTGGCGGTAAAGTCCTCGAGTCTATCAAGACCAAGAACGGTTTCGTTCACATAATCGACACCGTCATCAAAAATTGAAGAACTGCTTCCAGAAGCGACCAAGTACTTTTCGGCTTTCGCCAAAACAATAGCCTGCACCTAACTGTCCTCTCTAGAAAAGGTGCAGGCTATTGTCATTTTTGCGGCCATGATTTTAGGGGTTTTGTTTCCACAAGGGCATCAATTCACCTTCCTGGTTCGCTACCTCGTCATGATCATGTTATTCTACGCTTTTCTGCGAATTCGCTTCAACTGGCGGGTACTCAGTAAACTGCATTTTCTGATCGCCGGCCTGAATGTTACCCTTCCCATTCTTTTATACCTGTTATTTTCTCAAATAAATCCAACCATCGGACTGGCCGCTTTTACCATTGGAATGGCACCGACGGCTGCCGGTGCACCGGTAATGGCGGGCTTCCTGCGACAAGATGTTGGTTTTGTCACCCTCTCGGTCATACTTACCAGTCCGATCGTGGCGCTGGTTTTGCCTTTGTTGCTTCCCCAGATCATTGCGGTAGATCAGCCCATATCGGTGTTGGATGTACTGATCCCCGTGGCTATCCTCGTGTTTGTGCCCTTGATACTTGGTCAATTTATCCGCCGACGATTCCCCACCTGGGTGCCCTATTTTTTCAAACTCGGCAACGTGCCTTTTTACCTCTTTGTCACCAATATTTACATTGCTGCGGGTAAAGCGACGCACTTTATCCGGTACGAGGCCGAAGCCCCTCTCCTGCTAGTCGGTGGCATTGCTGCCTGCATTGGGTTGGTTTGTTTTTTTCTGTTCAAATCGGGAGAGGCAGCCGGTCGGTATTTTGATAAAGATCAGGAGGCTGGGTTGGCGCTGGGGCGCAAAAACACCATGTTCGGATTGTGGGTGGCCTTGACTTTCATCAACCCTCTGGTAGCTTTAGGCCCCATCTTCTATATCGTTTTCCAAAACCTGTACAATACGTGGCAACTTTGGCTGGTCAATAAATCGCTGAAAGCAAAGAAAGTCGCGCAAGCCTAGATGGGATACACTCGACTCGAAGTGATTTGGTGTCCCAGCACGTAGTACTGCGTAGCAAAACCACTTCGTTGTCGGTAT
>JASBTH010000263.1 GCA_030148525.1 Saprospiraceae bacterium
CTGAGCGTCCTCCGTTCGCCACTTCCAGAGCCAATCGTCCGGATACTGCTTATAATAGGCATTTTGATCAACTGCGTATTGCAAAATCTCCTGCAATTTTGCGTGGATAGCCCTGAGTTGCTTCTCCGGTAATTTATCCATACGCGAAGCGGGGTGAATTCTCGTTTGGTAGCAAACCTCGTCCGCGTACAAATTCCCTACTCCCGCCAGGTATTTTTGATTGAGTAAGAATCCTTTCAGAGTGCTCTTTTTACCTTTGGCTTCCGCCAAAAAAGCAGCAGCCGAGATAACCAGTGCATCCTCCCCAAGTCCGAGCTCTTTGATATACTCATCGAGGTCAGTGATGTAACAAATACGGGCAAATTTGCGTGGACAATCAAACCCCAGTGAAAAACCATTGCTAAAATCAAAGGCAAATCGTTCGTACGGAGGTGCATCTTCGGGCTCCTGATAATACACCAAATCCCCTGTCATACCAAAATGAAGTAGCAAATGGTTACCGTTGTCCAGTTCGCCAAACAGATACTTCCCGCGTCGGTAGGACTTGATGAAGGTACGGCCAGTTAATTGTTCGATAAACGACTCTCCCGATAAATTGCGAATGATCTTATCATCACTGACCCGGGTGCGAACGATCTCTTGCTGCAAAGCAGTCTGGTCAAAATACCGCTGGAAGGTATTGACTTCAGGTAATTCGGGCATGAAAAAATATGATTTATGTAAAAAGGAATGTACCTTTAAATGGTTCAAAGTTACGCCGGGGTTCTACACTCCAACATGCACATTCCTTCCGTTCCTTTTTCTACAGCAAAAAACCAAAACAGCCCATTTTTCGCCTTCAAATATTTACTTATACGAGTATTTGACCAGTATTTTCGTGTACCTGCCCCAAAAATGTCCTCATCAAAGCTACACTAACCAAAGCAATTTGGCGCTGACTATCAAACACTTGTACATTTGTAACGCTATTGTAACGCCTTACCCTTCTTATATTTCATTATTATACTTTCAATTATTGGAAATGGTTAGTACATTTGTACAAAACAACCAATAAGAGATAATTGAGTGTCCACGTACGTGGATTCTTTATACGATTAAATTGTCAAGGGGGAATTAAGCGTCCGCGAATAGTGAAAACGTTCGTGGACTTTTTTATTTTAGGTAGTTGATACCACGAATCCATATGTTCTGGCTACGCCTAATCATTCGATCCACGATCATTCTTCTAAGTGTTCTGGCACTACCGCAAACGCTATGCGCTCAATCAGCAGCCGATAACTCCCTCGACAGTCTCCAAGGCTATTACCGCTTTTTACAGAGCCGAACTCCCGAACCGGATAGTGTAAAACTCGAACTTGCCTCCCGAATATCTGCTCTGATGGTTCGTCAACAACATCCCAACACGGAGGATTATATCAATCTTATGGGGAGTCAGGCACGCCAACTGAACAAACCTATTTACCTGGGGAAGGTCGATCTGTTGAAATCGCAGCACCTGCTCAACTCCAGTTCGTACCAGAAGGCTTACCGCCAGGCTGAACTTGCCTACGAGCGATTCAGCGGACTCGGGTTGACCGACATGGCTGCCAGGGCGCTGATACGCCGGGGACAAGCCAGCGAATACCTGGGTAAAACAGACGAGGCTCACCGATCCTACTTTCGGGCACTTAACCTCGTCGAGGATTATTGCCAAAGACCTACCGAATCCCTTTGTGGCATCGCGACCTGCATGGCCAATATGTTTGTCGGTGGTATCTATTGGAAACGAGAACTTCCCGACAAGGCGAGGGAATACGTAAATAACGCCAAGGTGGTCATAGAGGAGCTATACCTCCTCTATCCGAAAAATACAGAGGTCATTTACGAGTACGCCACCCTGCTGTCCAATATGGCTTCCCTTTCACAAAACCAGAATAACCCTACCTCTCAAATCAACTACTACCTGCAGGCACTGGCGCTGTTCCAAAAGGTAGGCATGCTCGAAAGTGAGGTCATCACGTTATTCAATATTGCCAATACCTATTTCCGGGCAGGTAATATGGAGCAAGCCAGACATTACGCACAGGAATCACTGGCGGCAGCCCGCCGTGGCACCAACCCATCCTTGCCTCTCAATAGCCTGAACCTCATCGCACGGATCAATCTGGAAGATAATAACCCGGAAGAAGCTGCGCGAATACTCGACCAGGCACAACCGGTAGCCGAAGAAACCAACCAATACAACGCACTGTCGGAAATACTGAAGCTACGCGCGCGCATCGACACCCTCCGGGGGGATTTCACCGCCGGCTATGAATCCCTGCAGCGGTATTACCGCTTTCGCGATAGTCTCTTTAATACCGACCAACTGAAGATCATTAACACGCTGGAAGCCCAGTACGCTAAAGAAAAGCAGGAAAAAGAACTCGCACTCAACGAGCAACGACTAGCTCGCGAAGAGTCGAGCCGAACCCTGCGGGCTTCCATCATCCTGATACTGGGCCTGATCATCCTGTCGTGTACCCTGATCAGCTACCTTATCAACCGCAACTTGATCCGCCAGCGGGAGCTGGCCCGCCAGAAAGAACGGGTGGCTATTCTCGAAAGCAAACAGATCAATGCCGACCTGGAAAAGAAGAAACTGGAACTGGACTACAAGAACAAGGAATTAGCTACCATGGCAACCCGATTGTTCGATCGCAATAATTTTATCGATCAACTGCGAGCTTACCTCAATAGCGAGGTTGGAGGCAATCCGGATATACTGCACGATCTGAAAAAGCAACTGTCCTATCAGGAGCAGGCCACCGGCGACCTGGAAGAATTCAGATTGTACGTAGATGAGATGAACCAAGACTTTTTCTACAATCTCTCGCAACGGTATCCTGGTCTGACAGAAAACGAAAAGCGACTATGCGCCATGCTCCGGTTAAACCTTTCGGTCAAGGATATAGCTACCATCAATAGGGTTTCGAACAATGCCGTGCGCACCGCTAAGCACCGCCTGCGCAAAAAAATGAACCTGAACGACCAGGATGATCTAAAATCTTACCTGAAAGCACTTTGAGCAGCTCCTTCCAAATCATCCGCGAAACGGAACACTGGATTGCCCTCAACAAACCGGTCGGGCAATCGGCGGAAGGGCTCAATCTGCCTTTTCTCACCCTTGAGCAAGCCGTTCGCAACCATTTGCCGAAAGGCTACTTAGGCATTGTTCACCGCATCGACCGTCCCACCAGCGGCCTTCTGGTCATGGCCAAAAAAAAGTCGGCCCACCACCATTTGCAAC
>JASBTH010000265.1 GCA_030148525.1 Saprospiraceae bacterium
GTAAATGTCAGTACCATCATGCCGGGCTCTGTCGCCACCTACTTCAACGGACACGTCCCCAATGATGCCGACGCCTGGAAAATCCAACCAGAAGATATCGGTGAATTAGTGATCGACCTGCTGCAGATGAATCCGCGTACATTACCAAGTAAAGTGGAGGTGCGCCCGTCGAGACCGCCGCGGAAGTAAATCGGAGATCGGAAATTACTGGGCCTACTCCGTGAAACTCTGTGTAACTCCATGGTTCAATGGAGGTAGAGACCGGAAGGGAACGGAGGGAGCGAAGAGACTGCAGGACCGGGAGGGACAAAGGGACGCTTTTTGGCTTCACTCCCACCGCTGAAGCGGATGGGCTTATACTGCCGTCTCTTTGGCGAAAGCCAAAAAAACAAATCCACATTGAGCACTGAGCATTCAGCATTTCTCTAACCTGATACTCTATACCCAATACAACGCAGGATTGTAATAACCCTCAGTCATTTAACAAATAGCTCGAACTCAGGCCCGCGTTAATTAAACAGCACATCCTCTTCCACTTCATCCAACCGGAAGATAATACCCATTTGCCGAAAGGCATTTAAAGTATCAGCCGGACCATACCGCAGCAGCACCTCTATTCGAGTACGCTCTTGGGTGTTAGCCGGGTGTACTAAATGGTCTTCAATAGCTTGTCTGTCCCAGCGAGTGCATCCGGTAATCACTACCTTTGCGCCTGCCTGCAGGGCTTCGAGGCTTTGGGCCAACGGCCAATCAGATAAGTGCATGACCACTTGTTCTTTTCCGGCCTTCACATCGGCCAACAGATCTTGCGGGGATAGTACCGGCTCATCATCCACCTTGGAATAAACCAAAGCAATGCCTCTCCGCAATAAATCTCTCCTGTTTCCGGTGGAAAACCCGTTGGCCAGTACCCGAATATGTCCTTTGTGCGGCATACCACTCAACTGTTGAATGGCGGCCGGAGTGAGGTTTTTATCTACCCCATCGATGAGCAGGGATGCGCCTTGTTGCAAAAACCGAATACAATGCCCGTCGCTATATCCTTTGAGGAATACCTTAGCTTGACCGTGTTCGATCAGGGCATCGCGATCAGCCGAAGACAGGTTGTGGCTGCGCAGATCAGAGTGCTCCAGAATGATACTGGCTCCCATATCCAGATAAGATTTCAATTTATCCGTGGAGGTAGCGTTGGTGGGTAACAGGTACACACCACCGTGATTTTTAGTGCACAATGCCAGTACCTGTTGATCCGTCACCCCGGAGGTGAGTTCCAAAAAAAGGTAAGGACTTAGTTCGCGAATTGAGGCTGCATCCATGGTGTATTAGGGCTTGGTGAACAGAGAGAAGACGGGCACGTCGATTCCCAAAAACAGGGTAAACCGTCCAGCCCGATAATTCCTGGTTTCTATACCATCCATAGAGATGGTGCGTACTGCTGCCGTTTGCTGATAACCGAATCCACCGCTAAAGGGTGAACGCGGCAGGTTGTAAAAAAGAAATATGCCCGGAGCAACAAAGTCACCTACCGACAAATCCGGTGTGTTGGCCAGAGCCCCTTGTCCGAAATTATAACTCAGTACCGGCGCAATATCGAGTACAGAAATGAGCGCTGTCCACGACCGGAAAGTCAGGTCATTTTCCCGTTCTTTTGCGTTTCGCCAACTAAAAGCCAACCCGATGGGCGTAGACAAGGAGGTCACAAAGCCCGATTCATCAACTTCATTACCCAGTGCGACTTCATAGGCCACCGAGGGTCCCAGGTAGGCATTCAGGGATACATTGAAGGCGTTGTTTCGCTTCAGTCGGGAGGTTCCTACCGGACTGGCATAGGATTGCAAAATCGACTGCACCTGATCCGGTGACCGTGCATCCACAATGTCGGCCACAAAATGGCCGTACCGGAGTACGTTCTGCTGCAGGTTGAAGGCTGATACCCGGTCGTTTTTTTCTTCTTCTTCATTCTGGGCAAAAGACTGGTACAATCCCATGGTAGAGGTCAGAGCGTACCCAAATTGATCCTGGGCGAGATATTCGTAGGTTCCCAGGCTGTTCTCAAGAATGCCTCCTACAGTCTCCAGCCCCATAGCCTGTGCCAGGGTTCCATTCTCCAGGGGTGCATTAAGAGCGGTGGAGAATAAACGCAATACGCCCCGCGCTACCGGCAGGTAATCCATCAGGCTGGATTTACCGGTGGAATCGCGGCGTAACTGTGCCAATTCCCGGGCATTACGGGTTGCTTCGAGTAATTCAACCGTTTGTACAGCCAGTAAACCTAAAGATTCCGGAGCTACAGGCAGGCCATCAATGGCCGATATTCGCTGGTACAATAACCCCAGAAAAGCTCGGCGATCGTGTTGGTCAGACATAATCGCATCCAGCATGTCCGGTGGCATCCAGTGGCGTATGCGTTGCACCGGCACCCGCCGCGTGAGCAGAGTGTCACGCTGTTCGGTAGCCGTCACCATACCATCAGTAGTAGGGCGGGTAGTCAGGACTTGTTGCCCGCGCTTTTCGGTGACTACTTCTTCCTGGTAGAGGGTATCTGTATAGCGGAACGACTCCACCAGGGTCATGGTCAGTTCAGAAATGGCACGCAATTTTTCCGCATTTTCGGCAGCACGCAAAAATGGCTGATCAGCTTGTTTATTGAGCTGTTGATCGAGTCTGGCTTGCAAACGAACCAAATTTGCCTGGTTGGTTTGGGTAGCTATCACCAGTGAGTCTAATTGATCAACTACCAGTAGCAAATCATCGGGCAGGGTGACCGGAGGTATATTTTGCAGGGCATAGGCTTTCGCCAAAAAAGGGTTCTCCTCTGTATCGGTCGTTATTGCCGACAATGCTGAAACCTGCCCAGATCGCAGTGCCTGGTATTGTTGCCCGGCCTGACTGGCTAAGTCATCGATGTCATCAAGATCTCCATTATTCTGAATGGTAGTCACTTTTTCTGTTTGGATATCGATTAGCTCATCCCAGGCGGCGAGATGACCTGCGTACTCCCCGTACATAAGTGTGGGTCGACTACCTGGTGCCAACTGATTGAGCTGGTTTAGGTGTGGCTCCAGTAGAACCAGCAGACTGTCCTGAAAGGACTCAATGTCGGCCAATTGGGCCGACAGGTCCGGTTTAAACCTAAAGGGCGTGGTACTTTTCAGGAAATCGGTGATCAGGTTTTCAATACGGTTCGTTTGTTGCTCATTGTGCAGTACCTCCTCGAAAAACCTCAGGGCCAGTGTGTCCTGCATGGAGGGTTGCAGCCCCGAAGATTGCCAGAAATCACGCTCGGCAGCCAAACCCGACCGCAGGTAATGATCGATCTGCAGCGCCCGCAGGCCGCGTGCCAGCAAACCGCGTTGCTCCAGTTCCAGGGCACGCCGGTGTAGCAGGGAGAGCTCCTGGTACCATTTTTTGGCGGAAGCCAAACCCTCCAGTTGATAATGCTGGGTACGAGGCTCCAACACCCGTTCTGCCATCCGGACCAGCTCGGCTGCAAACAGGGAATCACTATTCAATCGGGCGATGTAAGTTTGGTAATCAGCCAGCGTCGCCCCCTCAAATAAAGCACCCCGGTCGGGATTGGCAAAGAGCCGGGCCAGATAGGAATAGCGATCAAGGGATGCGGGGCGATCACGGGACAGGAAGTACTTCTCATTCTGTAGAGCCGCATCTACCGACTTAATGCGTTGGGCCAAAAAACGCCGGCCGGGAATGGCATCGCTGCCGGCCAGGCTGTCGGGGTCAGCGTAGGTCTCCATCACGCCGTAGATAGCCTGAATTGTGCGTTCCCGGCGGTTCAGTTCTTCGACCTCCTTTTGCAATGGCTCCAATACTGTACGTTGGAACGAGGGATCTCTCACCTGCTCCATGAACGTGGACCGCCACATTTGACGCATAGCTTCTGATTCATCGCGGTACACCTGACTGGCGCGCCTGATTATAGAATCAGGTTCGTTTCCGAGCAGCGCCAGGTTGGTGAATTCCAGGAAATGGGCCGCATTGAGTACCCGCGGATTATACCGAAGGTGCTGCAGGGTGGTATCCTCCCGTAGCAGACGGGGAAAGTTCAGGCCAATCTCCTGCAAATCCTGACGAAAAGAAGGATAGGCATTATCCAGCATCGACCGGTATTGATCGACCTCAAACTGGGTGAACAGGTCCAGTGTTTTTGGAAATAAAATGCCAAAGCGCGAGGTCTCCAGTTGCTGCCGCATGCGCTCCAAAAACAACAGGTTCAACTCTTCCTGCGCGCGGCGCTCAATAAAAGCTGCCAGTCCTTCGATAACCGCTGTTTGATTAATTCCTCCGGACAAATTCGGCTGATTAGCATAGAGAGCTTCACTGGCTGATTGCAAACGCTCGGGGGCGGTAGGTACCGTAGACTTGTAGATGGAGGCATCGGGCACGGGCGATGGAGTAGTTCGTAAAACCGAATCCCGGCCAGCATGCCGGTTTTTCAAGCGATGGGCTCGCAACCGTTGCCCCAGTTGATCCCTTCGTTGTAACCAGGGTCCCAGTTCATCACGCAAGAACGGGTTTGTCAGCAAACGATCCAGGGCCTGAGGGTCACCTCCCGGTTCCAGATAATCGGCCAGCAAGTAGAGGGCGTCGGGGAAATGCTCCAAAGTCTGAACCGAGGATGGATCAGCTCCGGGATCGTCGCTATACACATCCGTGCGATCGGCACTAAACAAAAGCTGAAGGTCGCCCGGGGTGCTCAGGGAGATGCTGTCGTTGCCATATTTCACCCGAATGGTGATGGGATCATTGCCAGCAGGGCTAAAAGTGTAACGCCCGGGCCGTGATAAAACCAGAGGTGATTCGCCGAGGGACTGATTTTTTCCCTCCCAAAAGTAGCTGGAGTCGGCACCTTCCAGAAAAACAGTGGTGCGCAGAGAATCGAGGGATCGCAAAACAGCAGAGAGTCGTTGGGCATCCTTGAACAGTCCCGTAGGTTGAGACTGAGCCCATCCGCAACATCCAATCAGGGTAATGAGCAGGCAGCACAGTTGCTGGCGAGTTGGTTTCGACATGTCCGGGCTTTACGGTTATTATGGAGTAATATAGCGTTTTTCACCAGATACTGGTTTACCACAACCTATTCCTGGTGCAAACCATATTCGTTGAGTAACACATCCCAGTCGGTGGATTCCGTGATCCGGAGTAAATCAACAGATATCTCCTCTCTGATATTATAGGACAAACTATCACTTAACCCAAAGGCGTACAATTGCCGATTGAAGGTAAGCGGTAATACTTCTACCTCGTCCAGGGTGTCACGCCGGGCCAGATACTGTAACAAGGGTTGGTCGTAGGCAACAGCCTTTACTTCTCCGTTGGCTAGTGCTTCCTGGCAGGCATCGAGATCGGGGTAAGTCCGAATCTCATTAAAGAAATGCTTCCGCAACCACTCTTCCGTGGCGGAGGCCGACACCGTCGCTAGTGGGACATCCTTGAAAGCCGTGATTTGTGACCGATTGGCACCTAATTGGTTTACCGTAAGGGAAGACGCAATACTTGCCGTAAAACCCGAAATAATTATAATAGCCGTAAACATCCAAACCAGGGCTATAATGCGTCCGCCCGTTGAGCGAGGTGATTTATCGCCGTAGCCCACCGTAGTCATAGTGACGGCCGACCACCAAACGCCACTCCAAATGCCCTTCCATCCTTGCGGGAATTCTTCGGGGTTAGCCCGTCGCTCAAAGATCCAGGCAAGGAAGCCAAAGATGAAGATCACCACGAACAGAGCGCCAATAGCCTGAAAGAAACTCAGCGAAAAAAAAGATGCCAGAAACTGCCGGGCACGGGCCCATGGCGATTGTCGGTTGGTCAGTAAAGACGCGTTGGAAATGTAAAAGGGCTGCGAAAAATCAAACCTCTCCATCCGCTCGCTGGTGATCGTCAGGGGATTTAGGCTCATATCAATCCGTCCGGTTGCCAGTGATTGCAACATCGAATCCAGAGGCATGCGGATTAATGTATAAGGTATCCCCAATTCCCGGTCGATACGTTCCCATAACCAGGAACTTACCCCTACGGGCGTGGAACCAACGGGATTAATGACAAAGGGAGGGGACTCGTAATACCCAATGAGCAGGGTGTCCTCAGAGGGTGAACTATTCTGAGCGCCCAAAGAGCTGATCAGGGTCAAAC
>JASBTH010000622.1 GCA_030148525.1 Saprospiraceae bacterium
GTCGTCGAAACCGGGGTAGACAATAAGCCAGCCACTGATCTATACCGGAAATATGGATTCAAGGAAGTAAAACAATGGGACACGGTCTACGGGATTCGGAAAGTACGATTTGAGCGGATCAAAGAGGATTGCAATAAAACAGGGCAATATCTTAAGTTATAAGGAACCACCACTGGCACTGCAATTGTTCTTAAGAGCAGTCATACTTTCATGCAGAGCCGGGATGAGGCCTGCATTGAATCAGTCTGCTTTTCATTAAGACAAAATGGATTACATGTCAACGGTACGGATTTCCAATCACGCGAAAGAGCAAATGGATGAAAGGGGAATCACCGAACAAATGGTGTTGGATATTATTCGTAATCCAGATCAAACCATACCTGAAGATGATGACAAGCTAGTTTATCAATCAATAACGTTTTTTGTCGAAGAAGGAAGAGATTATCTGGTCAGAGTGTTTGTAAACATAGTGAAAGAACCCCATCTTGTTATTACTGTATACCGTACCAGCAGGATTAAAAAATATTGGATAAATGAAGATTAAATACGATCAGGAGGTAGATATTCTAGTCATAAGGCTTTCTGAAGAACCAATTGTGGAAAGCGATGAAGCCCGGAAAGGGGTGATTCTGGATTTTGACAAGGCGGGAGATGTAGTCAAAATAGAAATTCTGGACGCATCCAAGCGTGGAGATGAAATGACTAAGTTTGAATACGAGCTTGTTTCTGCTTGACCAAAATTATCTATAAAAATCTACTCCTAACCAATTGCCACACCAAATACCAACCACCATGAAAAACCTATTCCCAATCCTCCTCGCCCTGTGCCTGTTCACCTATTGCACACCCACCGACGAGGGCGGCGACGAACCTGCACCGTCTTCCGAAGCCGAGATGTCCGACGATATGGACCAGACGGACGATAAAGCGGAATACGTCGCGATCAACTCCGATGAGGCTCTGATCGCGACCGCTCTGATGGCGGCTCCTGCCGAAAGCCGCGAAGGAAGCACCGTGATCGGCTATAACATGGCGGGCGAATTCGTCACCCTCAAAGAAGGGACCAATCAGTTCATTTGTCTGGCCGATGATCCTAAAAAGAAGGGCTTCAATGCGGCCTGTTACCACAAAAACCTCGAACCCTTCATGGCCCGCGGACGGGAACTGAAAGCCGAAGGCAAAACCGCCCAGGAGATCTTCGATATCCGGGAGCAGGAAGCCCAGGCCGGCACCCTCGATATGGGTGGCACCGGAAACACCCTGCACGTCCTCTACGGACCCGATGCCAGCTACGACCCTGCCACTGGGAAAGTGGCCAATGCCATCTACCGCTACGTGGTCTACATGCCGTTTGCCACTGCCGAATCCACGGGTTTGCCGGAACAGCCCATTGCGCCCAACCATCCATGGATCATGAATCCCGGTACCCACCGGGCGCATATCATGATCTCCCCGGTGAATGGGGAGGAGTAGGGGGTTACACCCGGATGGAAAAACACTACCCGATCGCAATGGCGTCATTTAATTCGTACTGATTAAAGATATAGCTACCGACTGGCTGTGCAGAATCGTCCACAACGCCGATTTTTCCCTGCCTTACGAAAAACGGGAGCGGGTACTTCAGTGAATCCGATTCCATTTATCCTGTTTGGAGTAACAATTAGCACTATTTTTATATGCATTCAAATATAGAAACGCGCAGCTAAATGAAACTATATGTTTATAAATATAGTTTTGTAATTTTGAGGTGTTTTATATTTAAATGCATATAATGAAGCAGTTGGCTAGGTTTGTCAAAGAGCGTCGAAAAGCCGTTGGCCTTACCCAGGAAGAGTTCGCGGAACGGGCTGGTGTTGCCCTTACGGTCGTGCGCAAGATCGAACAGGGAAAAACCAACCTGAATTTGGAAAAGGTGGATCGGGTATTACAAATGTTTGGTCACCAGTTGGCACCGGTACCCTGTAAAGATCTGGAAGAATGAGGCAAGGAAAGGTCTTTTATAAAGATTTTGTAGCAGGTCTTATCACAGAGACCAATGGAGGTGAATTCATTTTTCAATACGATCAGCAATACGTGCGTGATCACCCGCACGCATTCATCACTTTTACCATGCCGGTGAGGGATGAACCTTATATAGAAAAACGCCTTTTCCCCTTTTTCGAAGGATTAATTCCCGAAGGATGGTTGCTGGATATTGCTTCCGATAATTGGAAGATCAATAAAAATGATCGGATGGGTTTATTATTGGCTTGCTGCCAGAACTGCATCGGAGCAGTAAGTGTCGTACCAATTGCTGACTATGAAGAATAAATGTCTGTATTGCTATGAGTCGATAACCGGAGGTCATGACTTTCACGAGAAGTGCGCTTTGGATTTTTTTGGATCTACTACAGCACCTAAGATATCCTACTCATTAAGCGACATGGATGCATTGGCCAAAAAAGTAATTGAACGCCGGGTAGCAGTGCCTGGTGTCCAGCCAAAATTGTCTATGTCCTTGGTCAGGGAAAAGAAAAAAGCAGGAAATGGTCGTCTCACGGTGGTTGATGCCTTAGGAGGTCAATATATTCTCAAACCACCTTCGGACCGCTTTCCGCAGATGCCTCAAAATGAGCACTTAACCATGCGCATCGCCGAAGAGTTTGGCCTACCGACAGTGCCCTCTTCCCTGATCCATCTGGCATCCGGAGAAATCTCCTACATCACGCGGCGTATTGACAGGACCGAAGATGACGAGAAAATGCACATGATCGATATGTTTCAGATCACGGAAGCATTCGATAAATACAAAAGCTCCCTGGAGAAGGTCGGAAAGGCAATCGGTAAGTATTCAGATAATACTTTACTCGATAAAGTTTTTTACTTTGATATAGTCCTTTTTTCCTTCCTGACCGGAAATAATGATATGCACTTGAAAAATTTTTCCATGATGGAAAGTCCCTCAGGGTGGACCCTAACTCCAGCCTATGACCTGTTAAATGTGGCCATAGTATTACCGCAAGACAAGGAGGAACTGGCACTTACGCTCGCAGGCAAAAAGAGAAATCTGAAAAAAGTACATTTCGTAAAACTTGCCGAAGGTTTAGGGCTAAATAAGAAGCAAATAGACAGTGCCTTAAATCGAATGGTCGCCAATCGGTCTAAGGCTTTAGCTTGGATCGAAAAATCATTTTTGTCAAAAAACATGAAGAAAGCATACATAGAGGTTTTGGAAAGAAAATACCATCAGATGGAATTATCTGAATAGTTATATGCCTCCCCTTCGTTGTCGGTATATTTAGCAAACACCTTAGCCCCGACCTCACGTTAAATAAGATCATCACAAACCTTCATTATGAAAAAGGCCCACTTCATTCTGGTTGCTTTTTCCTTGACGGCCATTACCGCCTTTACCCTCCCCAAAATATCTGTTTGTGCAAGAGCCAGCTTGCTCCTCTGAGCTTCCCCCCCAAATGCTTGTCAGTGTTTGGGACAAGCTCGACGGCATGAAGCGGACGAATGGTAAGTCCTATCCCCGGGAGTTGCATCGCCTTGAATGGGAAATAGTGACCACCGGGCAGCAAGCGATCATTCGCTACGTGGACATGCGCAGGGTTATTGATTAAATGGTAGATTCCGGCCTTTCGGCAAAAATAGATATCAGGTAAAACCAATAACCGAGATCCAATGATCAATTCAGACATCCAAACCTACTCCATATGAAGGGCTCCTGGAAGGCGAATACGGTCGACAAATACCTACGGCCCATCCGTCGGCAAATGGTCGATCTGGTCCAACCCGACTCCACGGTGGTAGATATTGGTTGCGGTAATGGAGTTTTTGCGAAAGCAAAACAAAGAGTATCTTCTCAACCTCAACCTATACCTGATCCTATGAGAATACTCATTCCGAGCCTGAGCTTCATCCTTTTTATCCTATTCGCTTGTACCAGCGACCAGCCCGAATCCACCCTTACCAACCGCCCCAACATCCTCCTCATCGTGGCCGACGATCTGGGATACGGGGACATCAGCTGCTATGGGGGCGATATCGCTACGCCCAACCTCGACGCGCTTGCCGCCAATGGTATCCGCTTCACCCGCTTCCACACCGCCCCCATGTGTGCGCCTACCCGGGCCATGCTGCTGTCAGGCAACGATAACCACGTAGCGGGTATGGGCCTGCAGGGACGGGTTACCACCACCTTCGGCTACGAGGGGCAACTGACTGACCGGATCATCCCCATCCCTGCGCTACTACGCGAAGCCGGCTACCGTACCAGTATGGCCGGCAAATGGCACCTGGGTACTACCCCGGAAGCTAATCCCCACCAAAAGGGATTCGACCGCTCTTTCGTAATGCTGCAAGGGGCCGGGAATCACTACACTGCCCAAAGCGCACTGAACGGTGGCCTGTCGGACTATACCGAAGATGGTGACTCCGTCACTTGGCCGGAAGGTGCTTACTCCACCGAATTGTATACCGACAAGCTGATCGAGTACATCGGAGACCAAGAAGACAATGATCAACCCTTCTTTGCCTTCGCCGCCTACACCTCACCCCATTGGCCCCTGCAGGTAGACACCGCCCACTGGTACAAATACTGCGGTGCCTACGACGATGGGTACGAAGCCCTGCGCAAACGCCGCTTGCAGACACTGAAAAAGGCGGGCATCATCCCCGACGAAACTACCCTGCCGGCGATGCACCCATGCGTCAAACCCTGGGATTCCCTGACGGTCGAAGAACAGCGTACCGAGGCCCGCAAAATGGAGCTCTACGCCGGCATGGTCGATAACCTCGATCAGCAGATCGGACGACTGATCGACCACCTTAAAGCCACCGGTTCCTACGATAACACCCTCATCGTATTCATGTCGGACAATGGGGCTGCCCACCGCGATTTTATCCAGACCCGCCCGGTGCTGCGCGACTACTACAACGATGACTACACCGATATGGGTAGCCCGCGATCCTATATCTCCTATGGTCCGCAATGGGCGGAGGCCGGTTCGGCCCCCTTTCGCTACTTCAAAGACTACGCTACGGAAGGTGGTACTAATACAACCATGATCATCAGTCATCCCGGTATTTCTGATAAAAACGCCATTCACCACGGCTTCGTCAGCCTGCTCGACCTGGCACCCACCTTCTACGAAGCGGCCGACATTGAATATCCGGAGACATTTCAGGGAAAGGAGGTATACCCCCTGCGGGGCGAATCCCTGCTGCCCTTCCTGACCGGTAGCACCGATCGCGTACACGACGATGAGTATGTGTTTGCCGTGGAACACGGCGGCAATGCCATGGTCCGCAAGGCCGACTGGAAGATCGTGAATCACCAAAAGCCGTTTGCCCTGGATAATTTTGAATTGTACCGCCTCTCCGACGATCCCGGCGAACAAACTGATCTCCGCAATCAGGAACCGGAAAAATATAAGGAACTCCTGCGCGAGTGGAAGATTTACGTAGAGGAAACGGGCGTGCAGATTCCGCCACCGCGGATGGAAGATTGAAGGTCCACGGTCCAAGGTTCACGGTTCACGGCCCACGGCCCACGGTTCACGGCCCACGGCCCACGGTCCACGGTTCACGGCCCACGGCCCACGGTCCACGGTCCACGGTCCACGCTTTTAACCTTATCCTTAATCTTAACCTCAACCTTCGCTCTAAAAACATTGGTTTTCAATGCTTTGTATAGAGGTGGCCAAAAGTTACGAGGATGTCTACGGTTTTTCCGGCAACATAAAAGTAGTGGTCGGCGAGGAGCCGGTTTTCGATGGTAGCTACGGACTGGCCAACCGAAGTTTTGGTGTAGAGAATAAGCCGGATACCCGTTTTTCTATTAATTCCATCTCCAAGACCTTCACCGCGGCCGCCGTGCTGGTCCTGGTCCGGGATAAAAAGCTGGATCTGCACCACCCCGTCTCCCGCTACCTGCCTGGCCTCAACGCGGAATGGAAAGACTCGGTCACCGCGCACCACCTGTTGACGCATACCTCGGGCCTACCGCGCGAATTTAGTGTTCAGCCCCACGAGGAGTTGACATTTACGGAGCAGGTGAGGCGCATCGAATCCATGGACCTATTGTATTCACCGGGCGAACGCTACGAATACTCCAATGCGGGGGTGACCCTGCTGGGGGCTATCCTGGAGCAGGTCAGCGGTGAAGCCTACGCGAATTTTCTGGAACGGGAAATCCTCCAGCCACTGGGCCTGGCGAATACGGGGTATTACCGCGGCCGAGAAGTAGTACCTAATCAGGCAGTGCCTTATCGCTTATCGGCCGGCGGCCTGGAATTTGCACAGCGCAGCAAGCACTACGGAGATAATGCCGGCGGCGGGCTGTACTCTACCGTTTCGGACCTGTATACGTACGTGACCGGACTGGAGCAAAACAAGGTCCTGCCCCGGGAATATACCGACCTGCTGTTCCGGTCGCATGTGCAAAGCGGGAAAACCGATTTCGAGGGGTACGCCTGGAGTATCAAGTATTTTGGAAACGAAAAGATCCATTTCGCCGCCGGAAGTGGTTATGGAACCAAGAGCGTCATTATCCGGTCGCCCGAAACCGGTGATTTTATCGGTATTACCTCCAATTGGGGAAATACACCTATCCTGCAACTACTTCAGGGTCTGTACCTGACCATTAAGGGGCAAACTGTGCAGTTGCCGGCACAAGACGCATTGGCTAAGCCCGCTTCGTTTTCCGACCAAATAGGCACCTATCGATTCGACAAAGAATCCCTGACAAAACACCTCGGTATCGACCGGTCCCAGCTCAAATTACAGGCGTTTGAAGGTCGGTTATTCCTGGACGATGAGCTGATGGCCCGGGAAGATGATTTCCTGAGACTTACCTACACCAATGAAATGCAGATTCGCTTTGAGGCCGATCAGATGATCATCCGGATTAACGGGAATACGATTATCGGGGAACGAGTAGGGCGGTAGATGTCGGGCCGTGATGAAGGGGACTGAAGAGCACGGGGACTGAAGAGCAAGGGACCGAAGGGCAAGGGACCGAAGAGCACGGGGACCGAAGAGCACGGGGACTGAAGAGCACGGGGACCGAAGAGCACGGGGACTGAAGGGCACGGGGACTGAAGGGCACGGGGACCGAAGAGCACGGGGACTGAAGGGAGTGGTTTTAGGTCAAAGCTTACGGCACCAATGGTTTCGCCGCGAACCACTGCGATACATGGCGGGCACTGCGTGCAGTAGGTTTTGATCATTGTCCCATCGATAATACCGACAAAGAAATAGAAAGGCGTCCTCACACCCTGGTGAGCACGCCTTTCCGGAAGGTATACCTACTACCCTCTAC